>CAZAMD010000009.1:0-46241 GCA_964486485.1 uncultured Roseburia sp.
TTAAATTTATTGAGACAGAGGAAGATAGAAAAAAAATAATATCAAAAATATGTGAAAAAAGCGTTGACAATCTCAAAAATATGTGATACATTATAATTGTCCAAGGGAACAACGGACGATTATCAGACAGGGCAAGATATTTGATACCAGAAAGGAGATCAGAAAAGATGGAGATATTGGAGCAGATGAACGAGCAGGAGATGAAGAGAGTAGCCATTGAAAAATATGTAAACATTCAAAGAATTAAAAAACACGGAAAAGAAGAGATTGAATATCAGGAAAAAATAGCAAAGGCAGAATTACAGATATTAGGCATTGCAACTGAAGAGTTGGAGATGGAATAATAAGAGAATCAAGGGAGGGCGGGCTTGCCACCGCTCCCACAGATAAAAAATAATACCATGGCAAATACATCCTGTAAAGGGTGCTTTTGTGATGATTTTTAAATTTATTGCCATGGTGAAAAAATCGAGGGGGTTTTTAAAATGTCCATTAAATTCTATAAACTGCTTGACCTCATGAACAGGAGAGGGATCAGCAAGGAGGAGTTGAGGACGGCTATATCTTCATCTTCTGCCACGATTGCTAAAATCTCTAAAAATGAGCATGTTTCTTTAGAAGTCATTGAAAAAATCTGTAAAGCTTTAAAATGTCAGCCAGGTGACATCATGGAGTATATAGACGATTGAAGAACCATGGAGGGAATCCAGACGGATCATGAGAATAGAAAAACGGATTTATTTATTAAAAAAGGGGGGGCGCTTCAATCCCCACCTTATTGTAGATATTTTTATATATCTGCAGTTGCCTGCAGCAGATCGCGGCTTTTATAGATCCACCCAGAGAATATCCAAATGATAGGCAATCTCCATCTCCTCCTCATAGCTTTCCTGGCTTTCGGCCAGGATCTCATACCATTCCCTCTGATAGCCGCCGGTTTTCTTGTAACTATTGGTGACATCGACGGCATTCTCCGATCCTAAGGCTTCCGCCGCCACCTGATCCATGTATGCCTCGCTCATGCGCGCAAGTTCCTGCTCACTGCGGAAATTTTCCGGCGGCTGCGCCGCTGCCCGTGCCTTGCAGCGGACATTGACCTCTACTGTTTTTTTATCCGGAGTCCCTGAAAAGGCAATCTCATTGTGAGAATCAAAAAATTCCACTTCATATTCCTGCTCCAGCGAAATCGTATATTTTTTCATCTCATTGCCGGTGAAAAAGGACAACAGCGCTGTTTTGCTTTCGGTTTTGCCCGCCGCCGCCCCGCGCTTCCAGACATAGTAACCATCCACGGCCGGCTTTTCCTCTTCCTCTGCCAGATAGGGGAGAAATAATGTTTCCAGCTGGTTTTCCCTCTCCTGGTAAAGCATGCCTAGGGTCGGATAGGCTTCCTTGTCCACCTCGGACACATTTTCAAAAAGCTCCTCTAAATAAGTTCCCACCGACTGCCCATCGATATCTCCAAGCTCCATAATGCTCTCCGCGTCCTGCGCCACCGCCACATACGTATTTCTGGGAACTTCGTTTTCTTTTTCCAGCAAGGTCAGAAACTCTGTCATGTTCTTTTCATCTTCCACGAAATCCTGATCTAAGATCATGACTTTTAAATGGCTGTAATCCACTACCCGGTTTCCCGACTGCGAGGCATTCATCCACGCTTCATTAAAATGCTCCGCATCTGTCACCGCCATCTCGATAGGAAAATTCCTGTCCTCTAATTCAGGAGTTGCGCAGCCCGAAAGAAGTGATGCCGAAAAAAGCACCGCCGCCAGCATCCCCGCGCTTTTCTGAATCCTGCGGCTTTTTTCATTTTGTTTCTTAATTTCATCTTCCGCCCGCATATTCTTCTGTGATTTTTTCGCCGATACCGCTAACAGGAGCGGCACAAGCACCACAAACGGCGTTCCTACATACCACAAAAACCATTCATAATAATTCCTTGCTTCTCCCGCCTGATAAAATACCACCGCCAGGATCCCTGCGATGAGCAATGCCGCAAAATCCGCCCAGGGACATTTCTTTTTTCCTATAATCCCCCGAAACAGGACGCCACTGTAAAAGAGGGCGCTGTTTAGCAGCGCGTAAAGGGTAAAAAACCAGACGCCAAAGATAAACGCATCCGCTCTCTTTAAAAAGCCTCCTGATATCTTGACCGTACTCATTAAAGTCACTGCGGGATAGTCCATATTCGCTAGGGCATTCCCTCCAAAAATCCCAAGCAGGACCAGATACAAGACCGCATGTATCGCTCCCACAAAAACCAGAGCGCTCTTGCCGGCGCGGAAAATGCTCTCCTTCTTTTCTACATAAGCTCCTAAAAACAGGGATAAAAATACCAGGGACATGCAGATAAACACATAATAGCCGCCTGCCAGAACATTGCCTGCCCCCGCGTGAAAGACCGGCGTCCAGTAATCCGTATCTATCTCATTCAAGGCGGAAAAAACCATGAGAAACAGGGGAATCAGCAAAAACCAGAATAATAGCTCATAAACCCTCGCCCGCCCCTCGATCCCGCTGATAAGGCCATACCCCGCCAGAATCAGGATCACGGCTAAGATCACCTGGAAAGAACCCTCCCGCAGCAGCTCCTTTAAGACGATCACCGTGAAAAGATAGGCAATATAACCTGCCAAAAGCAGCAGATAAACCACATATCCCGCAGCGGCCAGCCATCCTCCCACAGTGCCGAGACGCCTCGCCAGATAATCCGCAAAGTTCTCCTGCCCCATGTCCGCCATGGCGGATTTTAACAGCTTCAAAAACAAAAGCCCCGCGCTGATCCCGATCGCGATGCACAAAATCCCATCTCTGCCGCAGATCCCTGAGAGTACGGTCGGGATCAGCAGCGTGCTGATCCCCAGCAGATCAAAGGTAAACAGCCGGAATGCCTGGCGCCCCGAAATTTTATCATTTCCTGAAAACATTGTCCTTCCTCATTTCTACTTTTCTTTCATCTTCAATTTTCTGCGCTGGTTTCTTTTTGCAAAGATCGGCCGCCTCGTTATTTTCCAGAGCGGCTCTCTCCAGAGGAAATCCCGCTGATCTTCATAGTCATTTAAATCCGCCCCCACAAAAGGCATCAGGTAAGGGATCCCGAAGCTCTTTAAATGGGACAGATGGATCAGCACCGCGAGAAGTCCCGCCAGCATTCCGAAAAATCCCAGCCACGCGCAGATGGCGATAAAGAAAAACTTTAAGATGCGGAACGCTGTGGCAAATTCCTCGTTGGGAACAGCAAAGGAGCAAAGCGCGGTAAAAGATATCACAATCACTACGATAGGGCTTACCAGGTTTGCCTCCACAGCGGCCTGTCCGATGATCAGCCCGCCCACGATCCCGATCGTATTTCCCATAGCCCCCGGCAGCCGCACTCCCGCCTCCCTCAAAAGCTCAAAGGAGATCTCCATGATCAGCACTTCTATCACCGCAGGGAAAGGCACGCCTTGCCTTGCCTCCGCAAAGGACAAAAGCAGCGTAGTGGGCAGTATCTGCGTATGGAAATTTGTCACCGCCAGATAAAGCCCTGGCAGCGTCATGGCAAAGAAAGACGCGACATAGCGCAGCATCCGCCCAAAGCTGGCAATCTCCCAGCGGTTGTAATAATCGTCGCTGGTCTGGATAAAGGAATTGTAATCCGTGGGCAGGATCAGCGCCACCGGGGAATTGTCCACCAAAAGGATCACTCTCCCCTCCAGGATAGCCATCGCTGCGCGGTCGGGGCGCTCCGTCGTCTGGAACTGCGGAAAGGGCGAATACCATTTTTCCTCCGTGAGCTGTTCGATCACGCCGCTGTCTAGCACGCCGTCGATCTCAAAGCCTTCCATCCTGTGTTCAATTTCCTCCAGCAGTCCCGGATAAACCAGATCTTCCATATAGACCAAGAACAGATTGGTCTTGGAACGGATCCCGCTTTTCATTTGCTTCACTTTTACCTGCGTGGAACGTATTCTTTTTCGGATCAGCGCCGCGTTTTGCTTCACAGAATCCGAAAACCCCTCGTTGGAGCCGCGAATGACTTTCTCGGAATCGACCTCGCTAAGCCCCATCCGCGGAAATCCGTCGTCAGGGATTTTTACTGCTTTCTCAAACCCCTCCACAAATAAAATGGTTTCCCCGGTCAGAAGTCCATCCGCGGCCTCCTCTATCGAAGTAAAATATGTGGCATCGGAAATGCCGAGGGCATTTTGCTCCAGTACCTTTTGGATTTCCTCCCGCTCTAATGTCCGCAGATATTTCAGCACCTCGCTGAGGGCGGAAGTCCCCATATCCACCGACACTTCGATAAAGGTGAGATAACAGGGGACGTCTCTGTTTTTCCCTAAATTCATCTCTTTCTTTTTTATGTCGTCACACGCATGAAAATATTCCTCCATATGGGCAATATTTTCACTCAGCAGCTTGGTAACCGGCGTTTTCTTTTCCATGCTCCACCTCACACAAAAAGGATAGGCGAACGCCTATCCTGAATGCTGTTAGTTTATTCTTTTTTTCTTATTTTATACATGAAACTCCCATCACTGTTCCCGGATAATCTCTTTTACCGCCAGCACCTGATTCCTCACATGATGGTGCATAGCGGCGGTAACTTTCTCCTTGTCCTTCGTGATCAGTCCCTCCACGATCTGGCTGTGTTCCCGTATCAGCACCGGATAATTCTTTTCATCCTTTAAGTATTCGATCCGGTAACGGTACATCTGCTCCCGCAGATTGTTCAGCATATTTACCAGCTTGGGATTTCCTGTGGCCTGATAAATGACATCATGAAATTTTACGTCCGCCTCCGCGATCTTTTTTACATTGCCTGTCTTTGTAAACTCCTCAAACTCCCGCATGGTGGTTTTTAAGGTTTCCAGCTGCTCCCTCGTCATCTGTTCACAGGCTATGGATGCCGCCAGCTCGTCAAGGACTTCCCGGATCTGAAGGACATCTTCCATGTCCTTTTCCGTCATTTTAGCGACCTCCGCTCCTTTTCTTGGAATGGTGACCGCAAGCCCCTCCTGCTCGAGCATGCGGATCGCCTCACGGATCGGAGTCCGGCTGACGCCTAATTTTGCCGCCAGCTGCAATTCCATCAAGCGCTCCCCCGGCTTTAATTCGCCTTTTAAAATCGCTTCCCGCAGGGTATGGAAAACGACGTCCCGCAGCGGAAGATACGCATTCATGTTCAGAATCAAATCCTCTGTCATACTCCCTCCAACTTTACTTCTTCCGTCACTGCCCACTCCGTGCGAGCAACTTCTTTCCACTGTGCGCCAGTGACAGGCATCCTTTACTTTCAGCTAAACAGCGCAGAATGACCGTTCCGTCTGCAGGGCGGCTGAAGGAAGCCAGCGCAGCAGATGGACATTCCGGCAGGATATCCGGCAAAATGCGGCGATCCATATACTAACGCGCATTATTGTAGATACTGGTCAAATATACCTGCCTTGCCAGTCCCGATCCCCGCATCGCTTCACAGGCCGCCGCCGCTGTCTCTTCCCTTTCAAACAGGCCGAACACCGTAGGACCGCTTCCGCTCATCATGGCATTCAAAGCTCCATGACGCCGCATATGCTCTTTGATTTCACCGATCACCGGATAACGGGCGGCCGTAACCGTCTCTAAGATGTTTCCCATATCCGCGGCTATCCGGCGGAGATTTTTTGCCCGGATATCGCCGAGCAGCCGGTCTATGTCCGGGTGCGCCGTATGCCTGTCCAATTTCAGATTTTCATAGACAAACCTGGTAGAGACATTGATCTGCGGTTTCGCAATGAGTACCGGGCATTTTACCATGGGTCCAAGAGGGGTCAGCTTTTCGCCGATCCCCTCCGCGAGAGCCGTTCCCCGCATAACGCAATAGGGAACGTCCGCGCCGATCTTTAGTCCCAGCTTCATCAGCGATTCTTTTGACAGCCCCAGCTCAAACATGCGGTTCATACCGTAAAGCACCGCCGCCGCGTCCGTACTGCCGCCGGCAAGGCCTGCCGCCACTGGTATGTGCTTAGAAAGGCTGATGCTTATGCCATCTTTTATCGCAAATTCGTTTTTGAGCAATTTTGCCGCCTGGTATACCAGATTGTTTTCATTTGTAGGCAGAAAAGGCAGATTCGCTGACACTGTGATATTGCCGGAAGCATCTTTTTTCATCTCCAGCCGGTCAAAGAGATGTATGGTCTGCATGACCATCCGCACTTCGTGATAACCATCTTCCCTTTTCCTTATCACATCAAGCCCTAAGTTTATCTTTGCCAATGCCTTGACCGCTATCTCTTTCATATCCAGCCTCCATGCCGTATCTGTTCCCAGAAGCCTCCGTTCCCTAAGGCAGCGAATGCCTGCGGGTTCCTCCCATACATCCATCAGATGTATTTTGTATACAATATAAATTTTACCATTTTCCTCGATAAAGGTCAATTCCATATGTAAAGTATTTTTATCAAACGCCGATATAAACAATAGGAACTTCTAGGAAGATTCGTATCGCACGGACGCGTATCGCACGGACGCGAAACATTCAATGATTCCAAAGGAATGGAGGACAAAGCTATGGCAATCAATTCAGTAACAGGAACTACAGGTGGCGTTTATCAGAACTCTGCTTATGGCAGCTCTTCCGCCGCAAAAGCTTCAGAAAGCACAAAGACACAGACCAAGCAGGAAGATGTCGGCGCTGTGTATGAGAAAAGCTCCAGCACCGCTGACAAAGTGAGCAGCAAAAAATCCAATGCCGCTATCCTGGCAAAATTAAAGGCAGACGCAGATGCGCGTGTTTCTCAGATGCGCAGCTTAGTGGAAAAAATGATGTCCCAGCAGGGCAGCGCGATCGGAACCGCAGATTCTATGTGGAGTTTTCTCGCAAAGGGCAATTTCACGGTAGACGCGGCAGCAAAGGCACAGGCGCAGGCGGATATCGCTGAGGACGGCTACTGGGGTGTTGACCAGACTTCCGACCGTATCTTAGATTTCGCGAAAGCGCTCGCGGGAGATGACCCGGGCAAGGCGGACGAATTATTATCCGCTTTCAAGAAAGGCTTCCAGCAGGCAACGAAGAGCTGGGGCAGGGACTTACCGGATATTTCCCAGCGTACCTATGATGCGGTTCTCGAGAAATTTGAATCCTGGAAAGACGCATCACAGGCGGATACGTCAAACAACGTGAACGCATAAGAAAAATCGGCATCGCTCCATGATACAACAGCTGCCGGAGCCTTTTAGGATCCGGCAGTTATTTTTTATTTCATCTCCAATATTTTCTCAATACTCGCCAGTTTTACACAGACTACGAATATCTCTGCCGCCATGGTCAGATCCTCCAAGCTTGGATAGGACGGGGAGATCCGGATGACAGAATCTTTCGGGTCTTTTCCATAGGGGAACGGCGCTCCCGCCGGAGTCATCACGACTCCCGCTTTCTTTGCCTTTGCCACAACGTTCTTTGCACAGCCCTCCAATGTCTCATAGGTAATGAAGTAGCCGCCTTTCGGATTGTACCAGCTTCCGACGCCCCGATCCTTAAACTCCCTTTCAAACATCTCTAAAATCATTTCAAATTTGGGACGCATGGAGTCCGCATGCTTGCGCATATGCTCCGCGATGCCGTGGCTGTCTTTGAAGTACCGCACATGGCGGAGCTGATTGACCTTGTCATGGCCGATGGTCTGGATCTGCAGCTGTTTTTTTATCTCCTCCAGGTTGTTGGCTGAAGCCGCGATCGCCGCCACGCCGGAGCCAGGGAAGCTGATTTTGCTGGTTGAGGCAAATTTATATACCATATCGGGATTTCCGGCTCTTTTACATTCCGCCAAAATCTCAATCAGGTGATCCTGGTCGATATCATATAAATGATGGACACAGTAGGCATTGTCCCAGTAAATGCGGAAATCCTTCGCTGCCGGTTTTAATCTGGCAAAACGGCGCACCGTCTCATCGGAGTAGGTGATTCCCTGCGGATTGGAGTATTTCGGCACGCACCAGATGCCTTTGATGCTGTCGTCAGCGCTGACTAACTCTTCCACCATATCCATATCAGGTCCTGTAGAAAGCATAGGCACATTGATCATTTCAATTCCAAAATATTCCGTGATGGCAAAATGCCTGTCATAGCCCGGTACCGGACATAAAAACTTTACCCTGTTCAATCTGCACCACGGCGTGCTTCCCATAACGCCGTGAGTCATGGAGCGGGAAACCGTGTCATACATGATATTCAAGCTGGAATTTCCATAAATAATGAGGTTATCCGGGCTACATTCCATGATATCCCCTAACAGCGCCTTCGCTTCGTGGATCCCATCTAACACGCCGTAATTCCTGCAGTCTGTCCCGTCCTCACAGGTTAAATCCACTTCTGAGGACAATACGTCCATCATACCCATGGATAAGTCCAGCTGTTCCTGGGACGGCTTTCCCCGGGACATGTCAAGCTGCAGGCCTCTGTGCTGAAATTTTTTATATTGCGCCTCCAGCTCTTTTTTTTCTTTTAATAACTCTTCTTTGCTCATTTCCTGATAAGACTGCATTGCTTTATTCCTCCTCATCTTCGTATATGCCTTTTATGTTATGGAAATAGTTCCGAATCTGCTTTTCATAGCCATTTTCCGATGGTACATAGAATGTTTTATCTGTCAGACCATCCGGCAGATACTGCTGCTTTACATAGTGATCGGGATAATTGTGGGCGTACAGATAGCCGACTCCATGCCCCAGTTTTCCGGAAGATCCGTAATGGGAATCCTGTAAATGCACCGGAACCGGAGCAGTCATGGTGGTTTTGACGGTTTCCATGGCATCGTTTATCGCATTAACGGCGGAATTGCTCTTCGGCGCGCTCGCCACATAGGTGACTGCTTGGGAGAGTATGATCTGAGCCTCCGGCATTCCGACCCGCTCCACCGCCTGAGCCGCCGAAGCGGCAAGCACCAGCGCCATAGGGTCTGCGTTTCCGACATCTTCCGCCGCGCATATCATGATTCTCCGGCAGATGAATTTGATATCTTCTCCGGCGTAGAGCATCCGCGCCAGATAATAAACGGCGGCATCCGGATCGGAACCGCGCATGCTTTTGATAAAGGCGGATATGGTATCATAGTGGTTATCTCCTGATTTGTCATATTTTACCACGCGCTTCTGAATGCACTCGCTCGCGGTTTCTAAGGTAATATGTATCTTCCCGTCTCCGCTCCGCTCAGTGGTCAAAATCCCAAGCTCCACGGCGGTCAGCGCCGCCCTCGCGTCCCCGTTCGCTATGTCCGCGAGAAACTCCAAGGCGTCCTCCTCGATCACCGCCTCATATGCGCCCATCCCTTTTTCCCTGTCATTTACCGCCCGCAAAATCAAGGTTTTGATATCTTCCGGGGAAAGCGTTTTCAGTTCAAAGACAATGGAGCGGGAGAGCAGAGCCCCGTTGACTTCAAAATAGGGATTTTCCGTGGTGGCTCCGATCAGGATGACCGTCCCATCCTCCACAAACGGAAGCAGATAGTCCTGCTGCCCCTTGTTGAAGCGGTGGATCTCATCTATAAAGAGTATGGTCTTTTTTCCGTACATTCCCTGGTTATCCTTTGCCCGGGCAATGACCTCCTCCATGTCCTTTTTTCCGGCAGAGGTGGCGTTAATCTGCATAAACTCCGCGCTGGTGGTATGGGCAATGACCTTTGCCAGCGTGGTTTTGCCTGTTCCCGGCGGTCCATATAGGATAATGGAGCTTAATTTATCCGCCTTGATGGCGCGGTATAAAAGCTTGTCTTTGCCAAGGATATGCTGTTGTCCCACCATTTCCTCTAAGGTGGTGGGCCGGATCCTTGAGGCTAACGGCGCCTCTTTCTCCTGCTGCCGCCCCCTCATATATTCAAATAAATCCATACACCTCTCCATTCCAAAAATGTGTGCGTTCAAAAAGCGCGAGAAAAACAGCTCTCTTGCATTTTCAGATATGCAATCCTGCATTTTACAGCCGCCTGCCGTCTGTTTTCCCTGTTTTTTTCAAAAATATGAAAGATTTCACTCTCAAACTTTCATACACATGCTACCATACATGAAATGCCGGGAGTTTGCAAGTCCCCAGACATCTTTTGGGCATTATGCTTTTCATCCCGGCAGATTTTTTCACTTTACTGTAATAAATAGATAAGGGTTTCTGTTATAGTTCCACCAGCTCGTATTCCCTAGAGCCAAATCCCAAGGCTGCCGCCGCCTCAATGGTGTGTACGCCGTTGCGTGATTCCACTCTCTCTAAAAAGTGATCCCTGCCCGGGTCGTCCGAAGCATAAACCAGATCGAGACATGCCTGGTCAATGGCGATGGGGTCTAAAGAAGCTAAAATGCCGATGTCCTTCATGCAGGGATCCTCCGCCACCGCGCAGCAGTCGCAGTCCACCGACATATTTTTCATCACATTGATATATACGATCTCCCCTTTGAAATATTCCACCACGGAAGAAGCGGCATCCGCCATGGATTCCAGGAAAGAATCATGATCGGACGTCCATATCTCCTCCGGAACGCCTGCTCCGTGAATATATGCTTTGCCCGCGGAGGAAGCGACTCCGATGGAAAGCTGCTTTAAGGCTCCGCCGTAGCCGCCCATGGGATGGCCTTTAAAGTGCGACAGCACCAGCATGGAATCGTAATCCGCCAGATTCTTTCCCACAAAATTCTTTTTGATCACTTTTCCATTGGGTATCGCAAGCTCTAAATCCGGCCCCTCCGCATCCAATAAATCCACGGTGAAATAGCGGCTCCAGCCATGTTTTTCCATCAGCTTCCAATGTTTTTCCGTAGTATTGCGCTCTCCCTCATAGGCCGTGTTGCACTCTGCCACCGTTCCGTTCACCGCTTCCATGATCGGCCTGAAAAATTCCGGTTTCAGGAAGTTTTGGTTTCCCTCCTCCCCGGAATGCAGCTTCACTGCCACCCTGCCCGCAAGCTTTTTGCCTGTCTTTTCATATAACTCCACTACTTTCTCTGGCGTGATCTCTCTGGAAAAAAATACTTTTGCGCTCATCTCCGTACACTCCCTTCGCATTGACATATGATCAGCTTTCCTCTCATTCTGCCGCCGTCAGGCGGTCTTTCCATAAAAGGGGTTTTGTGCGGCAGCACAAATCCCGGATTGAAAATTTCAATTTCAATCTTTATTTTACTATGAGATTTCCCTGTTGTCCACCGATGGGAGCAATCTTTTGTTTCCTCAATCAAACAGGATTTCTTCCACGGTCACAAACGTGTACCCCTCTTCCTGGAGCGCGTCAATGATCTTAAATGCCGCTTTCACCGACGACTCCGACGCATCGTGGAGAAGAATGATATCATTTTCCTCCGCCTTATGGATCACTCTCTTTGCAATCACATCTGAGTTGCTCGTCTTCCAGTCGAGAGGATCGACATCCCAGAGCACTTCGATCATTTTGGTGTCATAGTCAAGGTTGCATTTCCAGCAGCCAAACGGCGGCCTTATGTACTGCGGGTATTCTCCCGTGATCTCATATATCAGCCGGTTGGTTCTGTCCACCTGACTGATCGCCGCTGAATCCGTGAGATTGCTCAGGTTTACATGCTCATAGGAATGGTTTCCGATCAAATGCCCCTCCTGAGAAATCTTTTTTACAATGTCAGGGTATTTCTCCGCCTGTTTTCCCAACAGAAAGAACGTGGCCTTTACACCACGTTCCTTCAGTCCCTCTAAAAGCATCTCTGTGTAGTCCTCACTGGGACCGTCATCAAAGGTAATCGCTATTTTTTTCTCCATCTCTCCCGCTCTGCCGGTTTCTGTCTCCGCCGCCTGTCCCCGCTGTGCGCTTCTCGCATAACATCCCGCGAAAATCAGACATACCAGCCCAAGCCGCAGCAGGATGCCGCGCACGGAGCGTCTGTCCTCCCCTGTTCCAGATATCTTTCCTGCCAACCGCACTTCCCTGCTCCTAGTCTGCTCTGTTATTGCAAGTATATGCGGAGCTTTCCTATAATATCCAAAATCCTGCAGACTTCCGCCGGCATAAAGCCACTGACTCTTCCATGTTACAGATACTGCTCTAAAAATGCGCGGATGGCTTCTTTCGGCTGGAAGCCGACCTGCATTTCCTGCTTCTTTCCTTCTTTCATCACAAGAAGCGCCGGAATGCTGATAATGCCGTATTTTTCGGCAAGCCCGGGATTCTCATCTACATCCACATTGAAAAAGTCTGCTTTTCCCTCTAATTCCTCAGACACTTTCTCTAGCACTGGCGCTAACATCTTACATGGGCCGCACCATTCCGCGGAAAAATCCACCACTGCCACTTTGCTTGACTCTGCTTCTTTAAATTCTTGTTCTGAAATTTTTTTTACCATTGTCCCACCTCCAAAAGTTCTGTGAACAAACCGTCTTACCGGTCCTCTATTTCCTGCTGCCTGTTGTGCTGATTTCCTGATCATTTCTGCTCCCGCCGCTTCTGGTCAAGATAGGCTGCGGCGGAGAGAGCCGCGACATTTCCCTCTCCCGCGGACTTGATATACTGGTACGGCATTCCCGTGATATCGCCGCAGGCAAAGCAGCCTTTCAGATTCGTTTCCATGCTGCGGTTTACAGCCACATGATTGTTTTCCACCGCGAGTCCCGGCACCAGCTGCGCCGGAAATATGCTTTCACGCAAGATGAAGACTCCGTCCACCGCCAATTCCTGATTTTTTAAAACGAGTTTTTCCACGTTCCGGCTGCCTTCGATAGAAACCGGACGATCCGCAACCACACGGACAGAATCGCCTGCTGACACCGGCTCTTTGTAAAGCGGAATATAATAGACTGTATCCGCGATTTCCGCCAGAAATTCTGCCTCTGCCTCCTCCTTTGGGCTAGATCCGATCAGCGCGACTCTCTTCTTTTTATAGAGAGGCGCGTCACAGGTGGCGCAATAGCTGACGCCTTTTCCCAGGAACGCTTCCTCCCCCGGGTAGGGTTTTCCGAAATTCACGCCTGTCGCAAGGATCACGGCGGCCGCCTCACAGGTCTGATTCATCTTGGTGATCAGCGCATAGCAGTCATCCATGGCATAGACAGAAGTAACCTGTTCCTCTGTGATGTCAATCTCCATCTGCCGCAGATGTTCTGAAAAACGTTTTTCAAGCTCCACTCCCGAAATGGCGGGAAGTCCGAGATAATTGTTGATCTCATGCGCCTTTTCCACTTTTTCGCTCAGATTTTTACTCCCGAACAAGATCACCTTTTTATTCCTGATCTTCAGCGTGATGGCGGCAGACAGTCCGGCAGGACCTGTGCCGATCACTGCCACATCATAACGTTCCTCCATAACGGCTCTCCTTTTTATGTTTTTACCTATTTCATTGTGCGCAATCTTTGCAGAATAATTGCATTTTACACAATTATTTTTATCTGACAATGATTTTAAGAAAATCTTACTGTTACTTCACATGGAAAGAGACAGGGAAGCCTGTTATATTTTTTCGACCTCCCTTGTTTTTATCCTTTGTTTTTTAATTATTTAACTTTAACCACTTTCCCCACTCTTCTGCAGTTCCTTCCGGAGTCAGACGCATAAATCCTCCTGTCGGAATGAATGTTAATTCCGAGATATAAATCTTCCCTTCCACATCATATAGATCCACTCTCACAAACGGAAAATCCTTACTTAGCTCATGTGCAATTCTTTTCAATTCTTCAAAATCATCTGGCTTTGCAATCGACTCATAATCCGGATAATGTTCATGCCCCGCTAGTTTTACATCCAGATGATTCCATTCCATATCAAAATAATCATAGTAGAAATCCGTTTCTCCATTTTCATTGCAGGAAGAAACATACAAGGTTCTCGGTTCCCCATTGAAGCAATAAAATTTGTAAGTCAAGATTTCATTTCCCAAAAATTCCTCTACAATAATCCTCTTTTCCACAAATTTGTACTGGACTTCTCCGTATTCCTTCCAATAATCATATTTCATCCACTGACGGAGCAATTTTTTACTGTTCTCAATATCCAGCTTTGATTTATCCGGGCATAAAATATTAAATCCGCTTCCATGATTGCATTTGATAACAAAACTCTGAGGTAATTTTTCAAAATCCATCTCTTCCGGAGAACGGTATACCCCATATAATCGGGGAAGAATATCTTCAAGTCCCTTCTGAATGATATATTCCCGAATCTTATACTTATCAACACACATCGTAATAGTCGGATTATCATAGTATGTGTTCAGTTTTAAATACTGGATTTTTTCATTAATATCCTGAGGATTTTTCAAATCCGGATTCCGACCAAAATTACTCCTGTATATCTTCTTCGTTAGCTGAACCGGCATATAGACGCTCATCATATGTCTCTTTATTTTTGACAATTTTTGCCTTACCGTCATAAAAATTCTCCTTATCATATTACGTTCAAGCATTTATCAAGCGATGAACCCCCCTTGATTTTATTGGGTTTTCTCTATATCATAGAAATTTCTATATTATCAGAAGAGAAAATCAGTTTAACAATTATCCGCCTTGCCGGCTTCTCCCGCTTTTTAGCTGCCATTGAAGCCACAATACCTATTTTTAGCTTTCCATTTAGATGCCATCACGAAATTGGTCATAGAGCCCGTCATAAAATTCATCATAGATATCATCATAAATATGGTCGTATATATCATTATACCGATAAACGGAACCGTAATTGAAAAATATGGTGACATAGAGGATCAGCGTAAGCACCAATCCGACCGCTCCGGTGATAATGCCGCCAATGGCAAGCCCTTTTTTGCTGTATTTCACTAACTGCACGATCCCAAAAACAATCGCCAATATACCGGTAATCCAGCTGATGCAGCTGCAGAAAAACACAATTGTCACTATCCCAAGCACCAGGGATGCCACTCCGAATGCAATCCCGTCCTTTTTCTTCTGTCCGCCTGCCGTGTAATATCCCGGATAAGGCTGGCCGTATGTCTGTCCGCTTTGATAGCCAAAAGCCCCTCCATAAGCATTCGGATCACTGCCGGGCGTTCCGTAGGAAGCATTCGGGTCATTGCCGGGCGTTCCGTAGGAAGCATTTGGATTATCGCTAGGTATTCCATAGGAATCACTTCCATAGGGAGCATTTCCGATGGACGCACTTCCATTGGCAGCGTTCCCATAAACATTGTTTTCCGTGTTATCCTGAGATGCTCCCTGCCCTGTCACGCCGCCTGTGTCCTGACGGGACACATCATCCCCTGTCTCCTGCCCCGAAAAGCCGGCTGTCTCCTCCTGGTCTTTCTTCTCCATTCCCGTATCCATTCCAGAATCCATCCCCGCATCATTTTCATAATCTCTGCTCATATGCTCCTCATTTCCCTTCCAGCCCAAGGAAGTATCAAAAATGTTGACTGTTCCAGCTTTATTCTAACAAAGCGGCATTCTCTTGACAAGCAGATTATTCCATATCCCGAGGTTCCGCCCGGCCGCTGGCTGCGCCCTTGGCAGAGCCGGACACGGAGCGGCAATAATCCCTTCAGTTGAATCCGACAACTTTCTGGGATATTTTATAAGCCGCCACAGAGAGCTTTCGCCCGCCCTTTCCCGGGAGATTCATGGTATTCCCCATGATCCCGACGCGCAGATGGTGAAACAGGCGGATATCCTTATCCTTGATATATTTCCACAATTCCCGCTTTTTCAGCAGGTTTTCCTCCGTGCCGGATCGGATCAGCATGACCGTAGAGATAACGGTAATGATCTCCAGATAGTTAAACAGATAATGGCGCAGCCTTTTGTTTTGTATCTTCCACAGATCGAACTCATCCACCATGATTTTGTTGACTTTAATCTGCTGGTCGATGCGGCTGATCATCACCGTTTCATTGACAGACTGGTCTTCCCTGCCGATATAGTACCGGTAAAAATCCACGTCCATATAATACATAGTCTTTACGCTTGGCAGCGGTTTATATACATAAATATTATCCACATAATAAGTATGGCGGGGAAGCTTTAGCCCGCACTCCCTCAGCAGCTTGGTGCGGTAGATGACCGAATGCATCAGGATGTACTGCCCCTTGTGCAGCCTCGCCTCATTCCAGGTAAAGATGCGGTCTTTCGGCAGGGAGGGATAACGCATCACTTTCTTGCGCTTTGCCCCCTCTTTGTCATAGACATAATTCGCGATCAGCATATCCAGGGTTTTCTCACCGCCCGCCAACTCCCGCAGCTTGTTTAAAATTTTTATATATGCCTCCGCATCCACCCAGTCATCGCTGTCTACCACTTTAAAATAAAGCCCGGAGGCATTTCGGATCCCAGTGTTGACCGCCTCGCCATGGCCCCCGTTTTCCTGATGCAGCGCCCTGACAATCCCGGGATATTTTTTCTCATAGGCGTCCGCAATCTCTGCGGTGCCATCCCTCGAACCGTCGTCCACGATGAGGATCTCCACATCTTCTCCGCCGGGAAGCAAGGTTTCTATGCAGTGTTCCATGTAATCCTGCGAATTGTAACACGGTATCGCAAAAGTGATCAGTTTCATTCTGAATCTCCCTATTTATCCATGAGCCTCTCCGCTAGCTCCATCGCCTTTTTGCCATGGCACTGCAGAAATGATCAGTTTCATTCTGAATCTCCCTATTTATCCATGAGCCTCTCCGCTAGCTCCATCGCCTTCTGAGCCATGGCATCGATGTTGTAATACTTATATTCCGCCAGCCGCCCGAGCAGATGGAAATTTTCCACAGGCTCCGTCAAACGCTTATATTTTTCATAAAGCGCCTGATTTTCTTCCTTTAAAACGGCATAGTAGGGGATTTCCCCCTCCGCCCCGGTGCAGGCAAACGGATATTCTTTTCCTATGGTGGTTCCATGGGCATCCTGCTGCCCGGTCAAAAATTTAAACTCGGTAATTCTGGTAAAATCCTCATCCACGGTATAATTTACCACGCTGCGCCCCTGATAGGATTCCATGTCATAGTGTTCAAAACAAAAATGCAGGGAGCGGTAGGGAAGCCTTCCAAAACGGCAGTCAAACAATTCATCCAATGCCCCTGTGTAGATCACGCCGCCTGTAAACCGCTCTCCGGCAAAATAAACGGAGCCGCCGGAAACTGACAGCACTTCCCTTGCGTCGGCGTGCAGCCTTACGTCGATATTTTCATGGTCTAGCATACGCTGAAACATCCTGGTAAATCCTTCTTTCGGCACGCCCTGATATTTATCCTGAAAATAACGGTTGTCATAGGAAATCAGGACCGGCACGCGCCCCGTCACCTCCGGGCTGATCTCCTCCGGCGTCTGCCCCCACTGTTTCATGGTATATTTCAAAAAGATATTTTCATAGACAAAATCCGCAATCTCCCGGATGTCCGCGTCTTTATTTTCCCGCAGCCTCATAATCGGCACACGGCTGCCTCTGCCATAGGCCTCCACCAATTTCCGCTCCAGGCGATCCGCTTTTTCTCTTTCATAGACGAGATGCAGCGTATGCAGGTTAAAGGGAACCGGTATCAGCCGCCCTCCCACCTTTGCCGCCACCTCATGCCCGAAATGACGCCAGTCTGTAAATCTTGAAAGGTACGAATAGACTTCTTCCCTGTCTGTATGAAAAATATGAGGCCCGTACCTGTGGATCAATATGCCATACGGATCCTCCTCATCATAGCAGTTTCCTCCGATATGCCCTCTTCTCTCCAGCACCAGCACTTTTCTGCCCGCTTCCTCCGCGAGCTTTCTGGCAGCCACAGCGCCGGCGATGCCCGCCCCGATCACAGCATAATCGTACATCTGTCTGCTCCTTTCGTCCGCTCCTTGCCCCATGCGTATCTTTTATTATACACGTTTTGCCCCGGCATTCCAATCTATTTTTCTCTAAAAAATTTCTTAATTCGCAGCTGCTCCGTCCCTTTTGCTCCCTGATCGCGCTATCTGCTGATTCCCGGCTTGATATCCATGTACTCCGCATAAGCGGCAAATGCCGACGGTATGGCATAGCGTTCTTTCGCATTTTTCGCATCCACAAACAAAAGCGTTTCCCGTCCCTTTTGCTCTTCCTCAAATCCCTGCGCTTCCACTAAGATGGCATAACCGGACATCTGCCACTCGATATGGGAAAAAATATGCTTCGCCTCCCCTAATTTCTGAATGTGTATGGGGCGCAGATTCAGGCGCTTCACGAAAGAGAGGGCTTCCTCCTGCCCCATCTCCCCCTCGGCATTCGGAAGTTCATAAAGCCCCGCCAGCAGTCCCTTATCCGGCCGCTTGCGGATCACCACCTTGTCGCCGTCCCGGATGACAAAGACGGTGCGCTTTTCGATTTTCCTGTCTTTGGCCTTTGCCTTTACCGGGATCTTTGCGATGAGGTTCTGTCTCTTTGCCAGGCACTGTCCCTCCCAGGGGCACTGTCCGCAATACGGCGCGCCGTTTGGCACGCAGACGGTTGCCCCAAGCTCCATCAGCGCCTGATTAAACGCTCCCGGGAGATTGTTCCGATGCACGCGCTCCCTCCAGCTTAATATGCCCGGATTTTCAGGGAATGCCGTTCCGTCTTCCGATACCATGAAAGAGCGCAGGGTTTCTTCCACAAAAGACCGGAAAGACTGATTCATAATATCCGTATCATCTGCCGCCGCCCGCGTTAAGACCCTTAAGACATTCCCATCTACCGCCGGCACTGGTATGCCATAGGCAATGGAAGCGACGGCCCCCGCGGTATAGCTGCCGATCCCCTTTAAGGAAAGCAGGGCTTTATAATCCGCCGGAAGCTTTCCGCCATATTTTTCCATGACTTCCCTCGCCGCTTTTTGCATATTGCGGACACGATTGTAATAGCCCAATCCCTCCCACAATTTTAAAAGCTCATCTTCCGGGCATTCCGCCAGATCCCTGATCTCAGGCAGCGCGCTCATGAAGCGGCTGAAATAGGGTTTCACCGCCTCTACCCGTGTCTGCTGCAGCATGATCTCCGACACCCATACCCGGTAAGGCGTCGGATCTTCCCGCCAAGGGAGGGTTCTGGCATGGTCTGTGAACCAGCCCAGCAATGGCTCTGTTAATGCTTCTAAACAAATATCCCGTAACAATTCTGTAATCCTTTCCAAACACACTGTAAATAAACTTCCGCGCGCAGCTACCGCTCTTTCATCGTACCATGCTTTCGGCTAAAAATATACTTAAATGCAAACATAGCAGGAAATTCATCATCCGGTTATCCTCAATTTTTATCTCCAAATCTATTGACAAACTTCTTTAAAAGCAGTACTCTAATTGTATCATATTGTTAATTTTTTATCAAATAGTAGAATGTCTGTGCCAAGCATTCTATTGTATCAGATGTATCAAAATTTTTCGGGAGGATTTCAGACAATGAGTGATTTCAACAATTTAAAACTGGAAGTTGCTGACGAAACCGCAGTGCTTACCATTTCAAGACCGGCAGCTTTGAATGCTTTAAACAGCGAGACTTTAGACGAATTGGACGCCGCTTTGACAGAAATAGAAGCGAGAGACGATGTAAAGGTCGTTATTCTGACCGGCGGTCCTGACAAGAAAGGCAACGAGTTCAAATCCTTTGTGGCGGGCGCGGATATTGCCGAGATGGTAAACTTTACCGCGGCGGAGGCGCGGGCATTCGGCAGGAAGGCGGCTGCGCCGTTCTTTAAATTGCAGGAGATGCGCCAGGTGACTATCGCGGCAGTGAACGGTTTTGCCCTGGGCGGAGGATGTGAGATTTCCATGGCTTGCGATATCCGCATCGCTTCTGAGAACGCTTCCTTCGGACAGCCGGAAACCGGCTTAGGGATCATCCCCGGTTTCGGCGGTACGCAGAGGCTTGCGCGCCTGATCGGCATGGGACGCGCCAAAGAGCTGATCTTCACCTGCGATTCCATCGACGCGGCGGAGGCTTACCGCATCGGCCTTGTCAATAAAGTCGTCGCGCCGGAAGAATTGATGCCGACCGCGAAAGCAATGGCGGCAAAAATCATTTCCAAGGGCAGCTATGCCGTTTCCATCGCAAAAGCAGCCATCAACAACGGCTATGATATGGACATCAGGAATGCGGTTGAGATGGAGGCCAACCTCTTCGGCCTTACCTGCTCGACACACGATAAAAAAGAGGGCATGAGCGCTTTCTTAGAGAGAAGAGCCGCGGATCTCACAGACTTCTAAGGCCTCTTCCCGTCTGCGGAGGCGCGCGCCGCACGGCACACGCAAAAAAAGAGGTGGATCCCATCCCCTCTTTTTCTTTTGCCGTTTTTCCCTGCCGCCTAAAGGCCCGCCACCGCAGCCACGAGCGGCATCGTTATAACAGATAAGATGGTCGTCAGGGCAGCGCCTTTCGATGCCAGTCCGTAATTTCCATCGTACTGCTGCGCTAACATGGCGGTCATGCTTCCTACGGGAGTCGCCAGCATCGCCATGCAGACTCCGCAGATCACGGGGTCTGATACCAGGCGCATGATGACCCATATCCCAAGGACGGGAACAGCCGGCAGCTTGGCCGTGGAAAAGATCAAAAGGCGGACATCCGTAAAGAGATCCCGCAGCCGGAACTCCACAAGGGAAGAGCCAATGACCATCATGCTTAACGGCGCTGTGATCTTACTGAGGCTTTCCGCGGCGCCAGCGAGAAAGCCGGGCACGGGAATCCGCCCAAAGTAAACCGCCAAGGCGATGAGGCGGGCAATGACGCCGATGTTAAAGATGCTTTTCCACCGGAACTTTTCCGCATCCGCCCCGTCTGTTTCATGGCGCGGATGCCGTATGTGCAGATAAGGATATTATAAAGGAAAAAGAACATTGCCGCATACATATCCGATGAGCATGATAACAAACAATGCCATCCTCTGCTGCAATAACATATGACCATCTTTCCTCTCATTCTGCCGCCATCGGGCGGCCTGTCCATAAAGGGGGGCTTTGCGCGCCCCTCTTTTCTATCGCTCCATCTTCCAGATTGCGGCGGAATACGGGGGCAGTTCGCTGCCTCCGCCAAAATCATGGGGCGTATCGGTGATCAATTCCTGCGCCATGCCGCAGCCGGCGTCAAAATGCGCCACAAACGGGGCGTCCTCTGCATTGATGGCGACAAGTATGCGCTCATGCTCGCTTTTCCGCTCAAAAATGCACTGCCTGTTGGTCAGAAGCACAGAGCGGAAATCACCGTAGTTCAACGCTTCCGAAGCCTTTTTGATCTCAGCAAGGCGGCTGATAAATTCTGTCAGATCCGTCCATTCCGGAGCGTCAAAGCTGACGCGCAGCGCCGGATCCCCTTCCTCCTTGCGCGCCTTTGCTCCCCATTCGCTGCCGTAGTACACACAGGGGATGCCGGGCATCGCAAACGCCATGGCATAAATCAAGGGCAGATGCTTTTCATTCCGCAGCAGGCTGGCAATGCGGCTTACATCATGATTATCTACGAAGGAAAGCAGATGCCTGCCCCGGTACAGCGTCCACGGCTCCGGTCCGAACTGGCGCAGAAGCGAATGAATGATCTCGAACATATTCATGCTGTTAAAACTGGAATGCAGCCCCTTGTAGCACTCATAATTGGTCACGGAGTGGAGCATGTCATCGTTCATGATCTGCTTATAATCCCCATGCAGCGTCTCTCCCACAAGGAAAAACTCCGGCTTTAAGCTGTCGCAAAAACTCCGCAGCCTCCGCAGGAAATCATGGTCGAGGCTGTAGGCGACATCAAGGCGCAGTCCATCAATGTCAAATTCTTCTACCCAGCCCTTGATAGCGGAAAAAATGTGCTGCACCACCTCCTCGTTGCGGAGGTTGATTTTTACTAGGTCATAATTCCCCTCCCAGCCCTCATACCATAAACCGTCATTATAGTAGGAATTGCCGTCAAAATTGAGGAAGAACCAGTCCTTATAAGGAGAATCCCACCTCTTTTCAATCACATCGCGGAACGCGAAGAACCCTCTCCCCACATGATGGAAGACTCCGTCCAGCACGACTTTGATCCCCTCCCTGTGAAGATTCGAGCAGACTTCCTGAAAGTCCTCATTCGTCCCCAGGCGCGTGTCAATCTTCGTGAAATCCCTGGTGTTGTAGCCATGGGTGTCCGATTCAAAGACCGGCGAAAAGTAGATCGCATTCGCGCCCAGCTTTTTTATATGAGGGATCCAGTCGTTCACTTTCTCGATGCGATGCACCAGCGCCCCGTCATTCTCAAAGGGAGCGCCGCAAAAACCCAGCGGATAAATCTGATAAAATACGCTTTCATAAGCCCACATAAAACAACCTCCATTCTTGACGCCTGCCGTTTTAGGGCAGGACATGTTTTCTCTCTGCCGCCGTCCCTGGAAAGGTCAGCGGGAAATCTTCCTGTTCATTTCCCTTGATTTTTGGGAGCAGGCGCGCTGCGCTGTAATCACGGCATCCCGGAAGCCAGCTTTCTCCAGCGCCGCCACTGCTTCAATGGTGGTGCCTCCCGGGGAACAGACGGCATCTTTTAACACTGCCGGATGCTCACCGCTTTCCAAAACCATCTTTGCCGCGCCATAGACCGACTGCGCGGCGAAGCGGTATGCCTGTCCTCTCGGCATTCCTTCCGCCACGGCGGCGTCTGCCATCGCCTCGATAAACAGATACACATAGGCCGGAGAAGAGCCGGAAACCCCTGTGACCGCATCCATCAGGCTCTCTGGGACCACTTCCGCCTTTCCAAAGCAGGTAAAGATGTCCACGATCTCTTTCAATTCTTCCTCTGTGACATTTTGATTGGGGCAAAGGGCGCTCATCGCCTCCCCTGCCAGCGCCGGCGTATTCGGCATGGCCCGCACCAGCCGGACCTCTTTCCCAAAGGCGGCCTCAATGGCGGCGATCGTCTGTCCCGCCGCGATGGAAACGATGACGCAGCCGTCCTTGATATGCTCCCTGATCTGCGAAATGACCGCGCGGAGCATGTCTGGTTTTACCGCGAGGAACAAGACGTCGCTCTCCTCCGCGACAGCGGCATTGTCCGGCGCTGCCCCTATCGGAAGCCTGGCCGCCGCAGCCTCTAATGCGGCAGCGGAAGAATCGCTGGCGATGATCTGGCCGCCGCCGGCAAACCCGGAATGCAGGATCCCGCCCGCCATGGCGCTTCCCATATTTCCGATGCCGATAAATCCTATTTTTTTCTCAAACATACTCCCCATTCCTTTTCCTGAAATTCGCATAAAGCGTCTGCATCTGCCGGATTGGCATCCTTGGCACGGATTTCTATATGATATACTATTCCATTTTCCCTGAATCGTCAACTGCTAAAGTTCGGCCGCGCATTCCTCCTGCCATTCCATATGGCATTTTTGCCGTTATCACACGATATTTTTGTCTTTATGCACAATTTTTGTTTATATTATATCGCTTTTATTGCAAATTTGTTGTCTTTATGTTAAAATGTGCTTAGTTTACAATCATGCACACAGAGGTCCTTATGGAAAACTGATACACTTTGGAGAATAACCGCCATGAATTTGAACGATTTGAACAAGGGATTAGTTTACACAAACAGTAAATGCATAGGCTGCCACCGCTGTATCTCCGGCTGCCCGGTGCTCGGCGCCAATATTGCCGTCAAGACAGAGAAAGGGAATCAGATTCATGTAAACAATGAAAAATGCCTGCACTGCGGCAGATGCTTTACCAGCTGCCATCATGACGCAAGGGAATTTCATGATGATACCTCCCGTTTCCTGGAGGATCTAAGGCAGGGAAAGCCGGTTTCCCTTCTGGTGGCGCCGTCTTTTTTCATTATTTACGGAGACCGCTCCGGCCAGATCCTGGGATATCTAAAGAGCCTCGGGCTGAATCTGATCTACGACGTCAGCTACGGCGCAGACATTGCCATCTGGGCCTATTTAAAATGGCTGGAAGAACACGGGACGGGCGGGGAGATCGCGCCGCCCTGCAGTGCCGTTGTCAATTACATCGAAAAATATTCCGACATTCTTTCTAAGCGGCTGATCCCTGTAAAATCGCCGCTCATGTGCCTTGCCACTTATATCCGGAAACATTTGAAGAACACGGACAAACTTGCGTTCCTGACCCCATGCATTGCGAAAAAAGACGAGATCGACGCGCCTGACAATGCGGGACTGGTAGACTATAACGTGACGTTTTCCCATCTGCTGCGGGAACTGGGCGGCGTAGATTTTTCCGGATTCTCCACGCGGGTGGAGCTGTCGGATTTCGGCCTGGGCAGACTCTTTCCGGTTCCGGGGGGCCTCTCGGAAAATATCCGCCATTTTGTCTCCGTGGATCATACAGTGCGGGAAGTCCACGGGGAACTTGATGTATATGAGTATTTTATGAATCTGGAGAAGCGGATACAGGACGGAAAGGAATTACCGTTTCTGATCGACTGCTTAAACTGCGGCCAGGGCTGTTTTTCCGGTCCGGCGACAGAACAGCGCAACGCCATTGACGAGGACATTTTCCTGCGGCTGCAGCGCAACCGCCGGCCTAATCCGCAGATCCCCACAGAGGAAAATCCCTATCTGCAGGAACTGCCGCTGGAAGAGCGGCGCAAGCGCCTGTGGGAACGTTTTGCGGACTTTGACCTCTCGGATTACCTGTGTTCCTATCGCGGTCTGGAGGAGAAGTACCTTGACGAGCGTTACGACGGGACGGTAAGCGGGGAGACTTACGCAGACCTGGAAAAGACATTCCTCCTTATGCACAAGACCACGGAAGCGTCCCGAAAGATCAACTGCCACGCCTGCGGATACAGCAGCTGCATTGAGATGGCGACCGCGATCTCTAAGGGATACAATCTGCGTGAGAACTGCGTCCATTTTCTGAAAGATGAGATGCTGCTCATTTCCAAGCTGGATATCCGCAATAACATTTCAAATTACAACGCTTATCTGGAATTTACGGAAAAGCTGCTAAGCACCGGCAAGATGACTGATTATGTGTTCATCTACTGCAATATCAACAACTTTAAGCTGGTGAACGAAACTTACGGCTTTAAAGAGGGCGAAAAGATACTGCAGGAGTGCTGCCGTTACGCCGCTTCCCTCATGCATGAGGATGAGCTGATGGCATTGACGGGCGGAAATAATTTTGTCGGCGTGTTCCATACCAGCCGTCTGAATGAGATTACGAGCGCTTTGAATCCCATCGCGCTGAAAGTAACAAAAAAGGATGCCTCACAGAAGAATCTGCCGGCAATAGACGTCTCGCTGAATACGCGCATCGCTGTCTATCATCCGGACGGGACAGATACCTCTGTGCATATGGTGACAGAAAAGCTTTCCATTACCTTGGATTCCATCGATCGCACGAAAGGCCAGTCCCTCCTGTATTACAACGACAGCATCCGCCAGCGCCAGAAGAAAGAGGCAAAAATGGCTGTCTCAGTGGCTCCGGCTCTGAAGAATCGGGAGTTTCATGTGTATTATCAGCCCAAAGTGAATATCACGAGCCATGAGATTGTAGGGGCTGAAGCGCTGATACGCTGGGTGCGCAATGGAGAGGTCATTCCGCCGATGGAATTTATCCCCGTGTGCGAACGCAAAGGGATCGTGCAGAAACTGGACTTTTTTGTACTTGAGGCCGTATGCCAGGACATTGCGGCATGGAACGCGGCTGATATTCCGGTTGTGACCATCTCTGTCAACTTCTCCAAGGTGCATTTTGTGACAGATCAGGTTGCGGACAGGATCCATGATGTGATCCGCAGGCATGGGATTGACACGAAGTACATCGAAGTGGAGTTTACGGAAACAGCCTGCATAGAAAATACCAAAGAATTGATCACAAGCATCAAAAAACTGCATGACTATGGCATCGCATCGTCCATGGATGATTTCGGAATGAAATATTCCACGCTCAGCATGCTGCAGAAGATGAATTTCGACACCTTAAAGCTGGATAAATCTTTTCTGGATAATATCAGCTCGGAAGATGACCGGAAACGCGCGGTAGTCAAGAATGTCATCCAAATGGCGCATGAACTCGACATGAAGATCGTCTCAGAGGGCATCGAAACGAGACAGGAGCTGGCATACATAGAGAACTTAAATGGCGATATTGCGCAGGGATATCTGTTTGATAAGCCGCTGACGCGCAAAGAATTTGAAAAGCGGCTGATGCAGCGGAAGTATCTGAATCATGGAAAGGGGAGATCCCCCATGCCAGCCCATGACGGCAGATAGCGGCAGGGCTTCCCCGCCTTGTAACGCGCGCTTCTCCGCGAACGGTTTCCTGATGTTGTTTTACAGCAAAGGGGGACTGCGGCACACAGTGCGGCAGTCCCCCTGCTTTTTATTCTTTTCTTTTCATGTCTTTCTTTTTATCTCTTCTTTTCCTTCTTCTTTTCGTTCTTCTTTTATCTCTCTTTTTTTATTTCCTCTCTATTCCTCTCTATTCTTCTCTATTCTTCTCCATTCTTTCCTATTCTTTCTTTTCTGCCGTGTCCTTAAATCTTCTTTCCAAGCGTCACGGAAAATACCTGTTCCTCATACTCCCCATTCGATACTCTCTTCACCGTCACATCCACGGTAGTTCCCGCCTTATAATACGCCAGGGTATTGGTCAGTTCGCTCATGGATCCGATCTCTTTTCCGTCGAACTTTGTGATGATATCGCCCTTTAAGATCCCTGCCTTCTCTGCCGCGGAGCCTTCTGCCAGCTGATACACATAAACTCCTGACGGCATATTATAAGTCCTTGCTATATCGCTGGTCACATCTACGCCTGAGATGCCAAGGTATGCGCTGTCCGCTTTGTCCACCTTTTCTTTGGAGATCAGATCCTTGATGATCGGCGTGGCGGTATTGATCGGAATGGCATAGCCGATCCCCTCCACGGAGGTGTCCGAATACTTGACGGAGTTGATGCCGATCACTTCTCCCGCTGCATTTAAGAGTGCTCCGCCGCTGTTTCCAGGATTGATGGCCGCATCCGTCTGGATCAGCTCTGCCGTATAGCTGGTATTGCTTTGCGAATCTGACACTGACACCTCACGGTTTAAGGCGCTGATGCATCCTGTGGTAACGGATTGCCCATATCCCAGCGCATTGCCGATAGCGATGCTCGCCTCTCCCACACGGAGGTTTGCAGAATCGCCTAACGTCGCCACTTTGATGCTGTCCATGGTTCCTTCTTCCACATTGCCCAGTTCCACCCGTATGACCGCAAGATCGGTAGAGGGATCCGTCCCCTTGATCTCGGCGCTTACCGTGGTATCATCATCAAACGTCACGGTCAGTTTGTTCGCGCCTTCTACCACATGATTGTTTGTGGCAATATATAAATTTTTATCATCCTGTGATACGATGATCCCGGAACCGCAGCTGGTGCTCTCGTACGGCATTACCCCCCAAAAGCTCCGGTATTCTGTCTCGCTGACATTGGTGATGGCAACGATGGATGGCATGGAAGCCTCCACGATATCAGAAACATCCGTCCCTACATAAGTCGAGGATGTTGGGGTCGCTTTGATCTTATCGCTGTCACTCTGCTGGGTCAGGATATCGCCTTCCGCTTTCTCTTCCGCAGCGTTTTCGCCGTTTAGGCGGGAGGAAACATAATGTACCCCCTCAAACGCGCCGCCGGCCACCAAGCCGAATACCAATGCCAGCGCCGCGCATTTTACGATCTTAATGCCAAAGCCTCCGGGCTTCCGCTCCTTTTTTTTCTTTTCTTTTTGGGGAGGCACCTGATAGGAGCCGTTCTGGTAGGTCTGATAGCTCTGATTCTGGTACGTCCCATTGTTCGGATAGCCCTGATTCTGGTATCCCGTGTTCTGATAAGATCCATTATTCTGATAACCGCTCTGCTGATAGGAATAGAAACTATCCCGATTCGCCTGATGATTGAAATCGCCATTGTCGGTATGACCGTTCTTGTTATATAAGTTGTTATCCATACTCCCTTTCTCCTTTCGCAATCATTCTTCCTTATCTTCTTCACAAAAAACAGTCTATTCCTTATTTGTGTCCGATCTGTGACGGAACTATCAAAACTTTATGACCTGCACTTTCCGTTCCCCCGTTCCGCCGCGCCAGTCACAGCAAATACATGGCAAACGCGGGAAACTGCCCTATAAAATGGAGCAGCCCGACACACATCATTCCCAGATAATAACCATTCCTCCATCGGCTGCTGCGGAGATGAAAGGAAAGAGCCAGGATCAAAAACAGATACAGCAGATCCGTCAGATAATAGACCCTGCCTCCCGACGCATACATTGTCGGCGAGAAATATAAAACCGCCTCGCTGGCAATGCCGGCAAGATACACAAGGAGAATGACTGCCGCCTCCGCTCTTGCGGCAGACTCGCCGCGAGCGGACGGCTCTGACCCAAGCCGCTGCGATATCCTCCACAGATAAAAGAACGTAAACACCAGCGCAAGCCCCCACCAGAAGAGCGCGAGCTTATTTTGCGGGGTCAGGTCCGCGATTTCGGGAACCTGCTCTACCGGTAGCGCACTATCCCCGATATGCATTCCGAGATCTGACAACGCCGTCACTTTTATCAATGGCAGGCATGCTGCCCCGGTAAAGAGCGCCGCCGCTGCCACCCAGAGCCTATCGCTTTTCTGCCTTTCCTTTTTCTGCAGCAATAATAAAATCCCCACTGCCCAGATGCCGCACAGGAACAGTCTGTTCTCATTGGCAAACGAGGAAAGCATCCACTGCACCGTAAGAAAGAGATGCGCTCCAAAGGTCAGGCTGTCATACTGGGGCATCCAATTCCGGATCTCCTCCGCCACCCGCAGAGAATTGCCGGGGGCGAGAAACAGCACCATATAAGCCGCCACCGTCAGAAACAGCTGCAGCAGCATTCCCCAGTGGATCCTTTTATGCCTCCAGAAAAGAACCCAGACCCCTAACATTTCAAAGGTTAATAAAACGGCACCCATCTGCTCAATGGACATGCTTGCGACCACGGCACAGGGCAGGGAATAACACAGCTGCCTCCCGCGAAATTCCCCGGTAGCAAAGATCAGATCCGCCAGGGGCATCAGCGCCCAAATGCCGCAGGCAAAAGACCAGGTATAGAAAATAGAGCCATTCACCCATACCGCCGCATAGCCCAAGGTGCCTGCCGCCATCAGGAAATAGCCTGTGACAGCCATAGCGGAGGAGGGCAGGTCAAACCTTTCCTCTTTGGGAAGCCCCGCCGCTTTTTTCGCCAGCTTCAGAATGCCTATGGGGAGCAGCACCAGCATAAACGCATTGACAACGCGCCAGAACCACAGATTGCGGCGAAACACAAGATACACCATGGCCTCTCCAGACATCCTGCCTACCCAGGTGCGGTAGCGCCAGCTGAGATATTCCCAGAATCCCATCTCCCGGGCATACTGATAGAAAAAGGCGTCGTCTCCGTCGGAGTAGCCTATCCTTGCCAAAACCAAAAGCGCGGAAATAAACATCAACGTCCAAAAAAAGATCCGTTTTCGCGATTCTTTCATGCATCTGCTTCCTTCCATAATTTCAACCAATACTCCCGATTCATCGTGCAGCGCAGAATCTGTTTTCTGCTCAGTTTTTCATAGCGTTTTCCCATAAGATATCCCGCATACTTGCCCGCGCACTGCATCCCCAGAGAAGCGATCAGGCCGGGCTTTCCGATGCTGCAGAGGTATTTTACGGTACTCTTTACCAATTTCATTCCCTCCTCTTCCGAGCGCACCTGCTCAAATATCTCAGGATGCTGTTTTTGCGATACTGCCAGATCAAAGTTCCGGCGGAACTGCTGTCCCACAGAATAGTTGTGGGAATGGATCACCCTGGCCTCTGCCGCGTAATATACATAATACCCCTCCATAATGGCTTTTGCCGCGAAAAACATATCCTCATTAAAGATCACAGGCGTCTCAAACCCCCCCAGCTCCTCAAAGATGTCCCTCCGGTAAGCGGCGCAGACGTCGGAACAGAAAAAAGTCTTGATCCCCAGGACAGGGAGATCTTCCTTTCCTTTTTTCCGGCTCTCTTCCGGATAATTGAACTGCCTCGCGCAGCGTTCCACAACGGAGCAGTCTTCCCTGGGAAGCTGCCTGGCGTACGCCGCCGCAGTATCCGGGGATTCCAAGGGCAGCAGCAGCTGTTCTGCTAAATGCGCATCTGCCGGAACCGCATCCTGGGTCATGAAGATCACCACATCCGCCTTGGACTTCCTGGCTCCAAACGTCCTAGTGCCGCCATGGTCAAACGCTTCCTTGGAAATGTGATGCAGCTCATGGGGGCAGGGGAGCATGGAGAGGCTCCTTTCAATGGGATACCGCTCAGCCGCCTCCTGCCAGAGGCTTTCTTCCGTATTTAAAATAATTACCCTATGAATAAGAAAGGTCTGCTCCCGCAGTTTTTGCAGAAGCAGACAAAAAGTGCCGTTCGGTTGATAAGTTGGAATAACCACATCCGCTTTCATTTAAGATCCATCTCCCTGACGATAGCCGGTATCGTTGATAATCTGCGCGCTCTTTTCCTTTACAGCGTTGGTCGGCTCGTATGCAGTGTCATCGTATAAAAATGCGTGGAGCTGTTTTACGTTGCTCTCCAGGTCGCAGGGGATCACGCAGTCCCCCTTAGAGCCGAGCATCTTTGTTTTCTTCTCAAAAGGAAAGCCCGTCGTCTCCTCCAGTTCGTACTTAAGCATCTCAGCCGCCAATACAATGAGATCTGTATTGCTATAGTTTGTCTTAATATCGGCAAATAATGCATTGATCACGCTGTTGATGGTCTTTAAATCGGATTTTTGCGCTTTTTCGATCATTGCCGTGATGACTGCCCGCTGGCGTTCGGTGCGCTTATAGTCATCTCCGGCTGTATAGCGGATGCGGGCATAGGCGCAGGCCTGCACACCGTCCATCCTGACATTGGTCCCTCCGCCGGACAGGTATTTGGAGTTATGCTTTGTCAGCTTGTTGATCTCATCCATATATCCGTACATAAGCACCGCCTCATCATCTGTCACTTCCGGTATCACGATGCCATCCAGCAGATCTACGCACTCCACCACCGCATTGAAGTCTACGGTGACATAATCCTTGATATCAAGGTCGAAATTCTTATTTAACATAGAAATCGCCTGCTCGGGCCCTCCAGCGGCATAGGCGGAATTGCACTTCTTGTAGGCGCCGCCGACATCGAGATAACTGTCACGATAGACGGATGCCATCTTCACCTTATGCGTGTCATTGTTGATGCTCGCGATAATGACGACGTCGCTGTTGCCTTTCGAGAGATTTCCGCTCGAGCGGTTATCAAGCCCAAAGAGAGCCACTGTGGTATAGCCTTTCATAATCTCCTTTGTCTCAGAGGAGATGCCTTCGTTCACTTCCAGATTCTCCGGGATAAAAGTCGGATCCCTTTCGATTTTGGAGAGTTTGACTACCACAAACAATACCGCTGCCAAGACAGCCAATACCAGAATCTCAGCCGCGACAATCAGCAGTTTCCTCTTCTGTCTCTTCTTCGCGGGCTTTTTGCCTGCCGGCGCCTGCCCTGATTTCATTTTTTCCTGTTCCGTTTTACTCATAAAGTTTCTCCTAGTACGCATTCTTATTTATAAAACCCTTGAAAATGGTGAGGAAAAGAATTTTTATATCCAGCCCCAGCGTCCAGTTTTCAATATAGTACAGATCATACTCTATTCTCTTTCGTATGGAAGTATCTCCCCGGTAGCCGTGGACCTGCGCCCAGCCGGTCATTCCGGGCCTTACCTGATGCTTGATCATATAACGGGGGATTTCTTCCCGGAACTTCTCCACATACTGCGGCCGCTCCGGCCTTGGCCCCACCAGGCTCATATCACCCTTTAGCACATTGAACAGCTGAGGAAACTCGTCAAGGCTCGTCTTTCTTAAAAATTTCCCCACTTTCGTGATCCGCGGATCGCCTTTGTGCGTCCAGCCCTTGCGCTCCTCCTCCGCCGTCTGGACATACATCGTCCGAAACTTATACATGGAAAACGGCCGGTTGTGCAGTCCCACCCTCTCCTGTTTAAAGATCAGCGGTCCTTTGGAAGTTGTCTTTACCGCTATGGCTGTCGCGAGCATCACCGGAGAAAACAGGACAATGCAGATGATCGAGCCGGCAATATCCATGCAGCGCTTCACAAAAGCATGGAACGTATTCGACAGCGGGACATAGCGGATATTGATCACCGGAAGCCCTAAGAGATCCTCCGTATAAGGCTTTGTCGGAATGATGTTTCCATAGTCTGGGATAAACTTTGTATGTACGCCGGACTTTTCACATTCCGCCACGATTTTCTGCAGCTTATAATACTCTTCCAGGCTTAACGTGATAGCGATCTCATCTAACTTGTTTTCCGGGAGGATATAGAGGAGGTTTCCTATGCTCCCTATCACCTTCACTCCCTTATAGGCTGTCCCACGGGCAATATTGTCATCTAAAATCCCCCGGATATGGTAGCCCCATTGCGGATTTTGCTGTATCCTGTCAATATACTGCTCCGCCGCCCTTGAATACCCCACCAGCAAAATATGCTTCAGATTGTATCCGTTTCTGCGGATGCTCTGCAGCATATGGCGGAGCAGCAGGCGGAAGCTTTCTTCTAATACGATGTTGATGACAAAGAAATAAAAGAACATCTCCCTGGAGAAGTTCTGAAACTGCTCTTCATAAGACTGCAAAAAGAATAATCCGGTAAATGTAATGAGAAACCCTACCGTGTTTGCCGCTATGATGTTAGATAACTCTAAACGCCTTCCCTGCACCCGCTTAGAGGTATAGAGGTTAAAAGCATAATACAGCATTAACAGCAGCGGAACCAGGAACACCAATGCCCACATGTAATAGCGGAACGGAAGCGCTCCGCCTTCCGTGTGGAGGATGCCGCTCGAAAACTTTAACCACCATGCTAACATATAGGACACTACAATCAAGACTGCATCGATTATGACATGCAGCCGGTTCAAATGCTGCTGGTTATCTTTTATCATAGTGTCATCCTTCTATCCTTCTTCAAGCTCTCATATAGAATCCATGATACAATAATTTTCCAAAAAGCACAACTTCTTTTTCTGCATCCCTTCTTTAAAAATCTTAAGATTTTCTTATCTTTTCCGGTTCTTTCCCCAAAAACAGCTATCTTCCCGCCAGAATGCGGAACATATTCAGAAACATCTCCAGCTCCAATTTCACATATCGCGGCAGACGGCCGCTCTCATATCTCACTTTCCTGCAGCCGCGGCACTCCGCTATCCCCGCCCGTATGCCGGAAATATATGCTTTTCCAAAGCCTTTTTTCAGGAAAAACAGTACCTTTATCCCTATTCCGAGCAGCAGCAGCGGCAGATTGATCAGCCATTGCAGAAGCGGCATATTCTTATAGATCACAAAGATGGAATTTCTCGCCGCCAGATAGACTTTTTTCTCATTGTAACGCGTTCCTGTGGTAGCGCTTCCCAAATGATAAACTTTTGCCCTGGGAAAATAGCGGTTTCTATAGCCCATGATTTTAGCGCGGTAGCATAAGTCCACATCTTCTAAATAGGCAAAATGGCGTTCATCCAAAAGGCCGGTCTTCCGCAAAAGCTCCATGCGGAAAATAGACGCACCCCCGCAGGAGGAAAAAATATCCGCCTCCCGGTCAAAGGATGCGGCCGGCCTTCCCTTGCCTCTTGCCCTTGCCCAGCCCAAAAGGGTATAGAAATCTCCCGCATTGTCCAGCACATCCCTCCGCCTGGCATCTATCATCTTCGCACTGCCGGAAAAAAGATCCGGCGCCTCTTTGATCCCCAGCAACAGCTCCTTTACAAAATCAGGATCCGCCTCCGTGTCATTGTTCAAAAGGATCACATACGGCGTTTTCGTCTTTTTGATCCCGATATTTACCGCCTTGCAGAATCCCGTATTTTCTCCCAGCGCGACAATTTCCATGTCCAGCGTTTCCGAGGTCAGCGTCCTGCTGCCGTCCGAAGATCCGTTGTCAATGACAAGAAGCCTGAAGTCCTTAAACGTCTGCCGCTCTAAGGCCTTTATGCAGTTTTCCAGCAACGCTTTTCCATTATAATTTGGAACCACAACCGTAACTTCCGCCATACACGTCCACCTAACTGAGATTTTTTAATGTGTAATTTCCTGCACAGTTATTTTTACACTATACACGTCTTGCTCTCTGATGGATATAAAGCCATCCATCGGAATAGTCTTTCCTTTCTTCCTCAGACATTGCCGTATAATTTTCAAAATCGATCTTTGCGAGCATCATGCGGCATTCTCCGCACTTAAAGCATTCCACATCCTTGCGTCTTGATACCATGCGCATCCAGCCGCATTTCGGACAGATAAACACTTTCATCACAGGCATTCCCCCCTCTCTGCTGATTCTCAACCGTTTTGATCAGATCTCTGAAGCAGGATCTTATTTTTATGTATTTCGCTGCAGCGTGCCTGCCGTTGTCCATGCGGCTATCCTCGCACCTGCGGCTATCCTCGTATGGAGAAATCCGACCGATCCAGGGTTAGATTCTTGTTGTAATATGGATCCCCCCGCTCTATGAGGCTGCGCCACCGGCGGACAAAGATGTCCGCCTCATTTTGAAAACGCCCCGCTTTTTCGGGCGAATCTTCATGTCCCTTGGACTTCGATCCATAATGGTACAGCTCCGCATAGGGGTTGTAGACCACTAATTTCCCAAGCTCCCGGACCCTCAGGCAGAAGTCAACGTCATTGAACGCCACCGCCAACTCCTCGGACAGTCCTCCCGCCTGTTCATAAACGCTGCGCTTGACCATCATACATGCCGCTGCCACCGCGGAATAGTCCTGCACGCAGGAAATACGTCCGAAATATCCGGTATCATAGCGGGGTTTCCCGACAAACGCATGGCCCGCCGTGCCTCCAAATCCCAGCACGACTCCGGCGTGCTGGATGGTATCATCTTCATAGAGCAGCTTTGCCCCTACAATGCCCACGTCCTCTCTCATGCAGCAGCCTAGCATTTCACGGATCACGCTGCCCCTGATGCATTCCGTGTCATTGTTCAGCAAAAGGAAGTAGTCTCCCCTCGCCTCTTTCGCCGCGAAATTGTTGATCTTAGAAAAATTAAACGCTCCCTCATACCGGATCACACGGACCTGGCTGTATGCTTCCTGTATCTTGGCGTAATAGTCAAAGGTGGCCTGTTCCGTGCTGTTATTCTCCGCCACGATAATCTCATAGTTTTGATAATCCGACTTTTCCAGGATTGAGCGGAGGCACTTATCCAAATCCCTGCTGTGGTCTTTGTTCGGGATCAAGATGGAGACAAGGGGATTTTCCTCCCATTCGTAAATCGTGCGGTATCTTCCGTAACTTTCCGCGTTTCCCACGCTTGCCGGGATATTGCACCTCTTATAATGAGCTTCGACAGCCGCCCTCCCCGCCTCGAACGCGTACCATCTGCCCTCCGGATTCGCAGCCGCAGAATGGTCATGGCATCGCCAGTGGTATAAAATCTTTGGGATATGATAAATCTTTTCCGCCAGCTCGCAGCAGCGCAAAATATAGTCTAAATCCTGGGCGCCGTCATATCTGCTGTCAAACCCGCCTGCCAAAACCGCGATTTCCTTTCTGACCGCAAACAGATGGCAGATATAATTCATGCTGCACAGCAGATCGATATTAAAATCCGGTTTAAAATGGGGTTCAAAATAAGTTTTCCCATTCCTGCTGATTTTATCTTCGTCCGAATAGAAAACCTCGATGGTCCCGTCCTCATTTAAGGCCTTTGCCATCTCGTAAAGGGCATTCGCCGGAATCACATCGTCATGGCCGGCAAACACGATAACATCGCCGTCGGAAAGAGCCATCGCCGCGTTGGTATTTTCTGAGATCCCTCCGTTTGAGTCCAGGCTGCCAAGCACGATCCTCCTGTCACCGGCTGCGTATTCTTCCGCTAAGGCAGCCTCTTTTGCCTCCAGCAGGCCCGCAAGGCAAAGCTGCCAGTGATCGTAGGTCTGGCTGCGGACAGAATCTATCATTTCCCGCAGATACTTCATTTCGGTGCGGTATACCGGCACCACGATCGAAAATTTCGGGCGGTAGGAAAAAGCCGTCTTCCGCTGTTCCTCTAATTCCGCGGCAGTCACCTCATACTTCTCTCTCCATTTCCCGTAATCCGCTTCTTCTCTGCGGCTCAATTTCATCTTTATTTTATGAAGCGCGGCTCTCACCCCGTTGCGCTCTAAGTAGCGCAGGGCAGCCTCCGCCTTTTCCATCGCATATTGAACTTTTCCGCCGTCGTCCCATTTTTTCAGCCTGGTTTTCGCATGGCGCTCCGCACTGCGCATTTCCAGATAGTAACGCCCTCTCGTATTTATGCCTTTTGCTGTCGTCTGTACCAGAAAGCCCGGCTTTGCGGACTTTTCGCACTCCGGGAACACGGGCAGCAAATCTCTTCTATAGTAACGCTCCGTGTGTGCCGCCAATAGCTGTTCCTTTCCGTCCAGCAGGCAGAATTTCACCTCTCCGGAACCCATGCACCAGCCTGACACACTGACTTTTTCTTCATCTCTGTGGCAGCTTTCGATATAGTATTCCAATCTATGTTCTATTTTTGAGAGTTTTCTGACGGATACGCGGTATGCCTTGCACGTTTTCTCCTCAGAAGACGCTATGATCCGGAAAGCATGTCCCTCTTTCCAGTCGTCAGGAAGCTTGACGGCGGCCACCACTTCCTCACGGATCTCATTTACCGAGTCAAGATACTTCTGCCGCACCTCTGCCCCCCGGTTGACTTTTATTTTTATGGGAAGCTCTTCTTTGTCCAGATAAGCGCGCAATCTGCGGTCTTTTACCAGCCCGTCATAAAACCAGCCCACAAATACCAGTACATCTTCCTCTGTCAGGTGAAATCTCAGCTTTTCCACAAAAAATCTATGTGTCTTCATTTACTCCTCCAGGCTTAGAGTCCCTACTTCATGTTTCCAGTAAAAAGCGCCATTTGCAGGCTCTCTTTCCCTGCAGCCTTTAATCTCTAAAATAAATGTCCCTCGTATAAACCTTTTCCTGCACCTGCTTTAACATACTGTCAATGCGGTTCGCCACGATCACGTCACTGATCTTTGCAAATTCTTCAAAATCGGGAATGACATCGAGATTCTCAAACTTCTCTTCCTTGAGAGACGGGTCATAAATGACTAAGGGAACCCCTTTCGCACGCACTCTTTCCATAATGCCGAGCATGGAGCTCTGTCTGTAATTGTCGGAGTTCGCTTTCATGGCCAGCCGGTAAATCCCTACTACCTTCGGTTTTTTTTCTAATATCTGCTCCGCGATAAAATCTTTTCTGGTGCTGTTTGAATCCACGATCGCTCTCATGATACTATTCGGCACGTTCTCGTAATTTGCCAGAAGCTGCTTGGTATCTTTCGGCAGGCAGTAGCCGCCATAGCCGAAGGACGGGTTATTGTAATGGGTTCCAATGCGGGGATCTAAGCCGATCCCCTCAATGATCTGCTTCGCATCCAGATTTTTTACCGCCGCAAAGGTATCTAGTTCGTTAAAAAAGGCAACTCTGAGGGCAAGATAGGTATTGGCGAATAATTTTATCGCCTCCGCCTCCGTAAGATCGGTAAACAGTGTCGGGACATCTTTACGGATCGCTCCCTCCTTTAAGAGGCCGGCAAAAATCTCCGCCGCTTTCTTTGCCTCCGCACAGTCGCGCATCGACCCTACAATAATGCGGGAGGGGTAAAGATTATCCTTTAATGCCTGTCCCTCTCTTAAAAACTCCGGCGAAAATAAAATCTGCCTGGTATGGTATTTTTCACAGATCTTCTCCGTATATCCTACCGGAACCGTGGATTTAATGACCATATAAGCTTTCGGATTTACCTCCAGTATCGTCTCAATGACTTCCTCCACCGTGGAAGTGTCAAAATAATTTTCTTTCGGGTCATAATCCGTCGGAGTGCAGATGACTGTAAAATCCGCATCTTTATATGCATTCCTTCCATCGGCAGTGGCAGTTAAGCGAAGCGGCCTGCGCGAAAGATACTCCTCTATCTCCTTGTCCACCAGAGGGGATTCCCTCCGGTTGATCCTATCTACTTTTTCTTCTATGATATCCACTGCGCAGACATCATGATTCTGCGCGAGTAATATGGCGTTCGATAAACCGACATAGCCCGTTCCCGCTATCGCAATTTTCATCTTTCCATCCTGCCTTTCTACAGAATACCTATCCACCATACGCTTCTATACTACCATTTTATGGCAGTTCACGCAAGCTGTAATACTCTATTTCTCAAGCGTTTACGCTGAGAAACGCCGCAATCAGCCTGATCCTCCATGTCAGGGCAGTGTACTGCGTCCAAATCTATTTCCGGATTGAGAAATCCAATTTTTTTACGGTCAGGTTCGGATTATAATAGGGATCTCCCTCCTCTATGATTTTTTTCCACATCCTGCCCGATCTGTCGTCCGACGCAAGAAACGCTTCCGCGTCTTTTACCACGCGGTCATTCCCGCTCTTAGCGCCATGACAGGTCCCATCGTATAACAATTCCGCGTATGGATTATAAACTACCAGCAGACCAAGGCTTCTGACCTTTAAGCAGACGTCGATCGCGCCGATATCATCCGCGCAGTCTTCTTTCATTCCACCTATGCTTTGATACAGCTCCCTCTTCATCATCATACACATAGATGATACCGCGGAGTAATTTTGCGCGCATAAAATGCGGCTCTCATATCCGGCCGTATAACGTGACTTTCCACGGAACACATATCCCATGGTCTGATGAATCCCCAATACGATTCCCGCGTGGAAGATCCTATCATCCGCATCTATGATTTTGGCGCCCACGACGCCCACATCCTTTCTCATGCAATAACCCAGAAGCTCGTTTATGCAGTCCGAATCCAACAGCCGCGTCTTGGGATCTAACAGCAAAAGATACTCCCCTGCAGCCGCATTCGCGCCATAGTTATTCAGCTTTGCGGCAGAGGCCTCTCCCTCATAGGTGATGACTCGTATCTGATCCTGTTCTTTCTTGCACGCTTCGTAATAAGCAAAGGTTTCCGGATCACTGCTGTCATGCTCCACTATGATAATTTCATAATTACAACCGCGTGAATGCCGCAAGGACTCAACGCATCCCGCCAGCTCCTTCACATGGTCCCGATTGGGTATGACGACTGATACCAGAGGCGTCTGATCCCACTGATAGCGCGTGCGGTACAGTCCATAAAACTGCGCGTGCTCTACCTTAGCGGGTATCTTTAATCTTTCATAATGCGCCTCCAGCGCGCGCCTGCCGGCCTCAAAGGCATATAGCTTGCTCTGCGGATTGCCCGCCGTAGAATCAAAGTGAAAACGCCAGTGGTATAATATTTTCGGCACATGACAGATTCTTTCCGCGTTTTCACAGCAGCGCAAAATAAAGTCATAGTCCTGGGAACCGTCATACTCACTCCGAAATTCTCCTGTTTTATTTAACAGCTCCCGCTTTACCGCGAGAAAATGACAAATGTAATTGTTGGTCAGAAGAAAATCCAAATCAAAATCCGGTTTAAAATGAGGGTCACAATATTTTTTTCCGGCGGAATCCAGTTTGTCCTCGTCGGAATACAGCACCTCCACAGACGGTTCCTCATTGATGGCTTTTGCAAATTCAAATAACGCGTCTAAGGACAACGTGTCGTCGTGATCTGCAAACGCGACAAAATCCCCGCTTGCCATTTTCATGGCTTCGTTCGTATTCTGGGAAATGCCAAAATTTTTTTCCAGCACGCGATAACAAATACGGCTGTCCTTTTTTTGATATTCCTCTATGATCGGCATAAGCCTTTTCCCGTTATCCTCACTGCCGTCCGCAAGGCAGAGCTCCCAGTTGTCGTATGTCTGATTCTGTACGGAGTCCAGCAATTCCCGCAAAAATACTTCCTCTGTCTGATACAGGGCAACCGCAATCGAGAACTTCGGACGGATCTGAAACTGCGACTGCAGCGCTTTTTGCTGTTCTAATTCCTGTGCCGTGACCGCGTACTTTTTCCTCCAATGCTCATAGGTGGCATTTCTGCCCTGAAACAATCTTTCCATCACCCGAACCAGGGTCGCTTTGATCCCATTGCGTTTGAAAAAGGAAACGGCCTTTTTGATTTTTGCGCAGAGTTTCGCGAATTTCCCTGCCCTAGTCCACGGACTTAAGCGCACAAGCTCCGCGGCGCTCTTTCCCTCTATTTTGAAATAAACCGCCGTTTCCCGCGCGGCGTCTGTCTTTGCCGAAAACTGACGCTTTTTTCTCTGCTCATCGTCCGGCCCTTCCCGTTCCGTATCCTCTCTGTCAAACGAATCGATCTCCGCCGGAAGCGGCTGTTTCTGCGCGTCTAAAAATGAGAATTTTATCACTCCTCCCGCCAGGCACCATCCGCTTACGATCAGCTTGCTGTCTTTTTTCCTCACATTGTCAATATGATACTCTATCTTGTTTTCCAGACGGCGCAGCGCTTTGACGGAATACACCGCATCCCTGTGCGTCCTTCCCTCATAGGCAGATTGAATCGTCAGACGTCTTCCCTCTCTCCAATTCTCTGGAAGCGTTACTGTCCCCACCACCTCTTCACTGATCTCATTCAGGGCATGTACATATTTTTGGCAAATCTCTACCCCTTTATTTATGGTTTTTTTTACTTCCAACTCCTTACCGTCCAGCTGTACAGTCAACGTGTGGTTTTTTGTTGTTCCGTCATAAAACCATCCGACAAACACCAGGGTATCCGGATCGTTTAAATGAAACCGCATTTTTTCCAGCATAAATTTATGTGTATTCATATGTTATCCCTTTATAACCTCGAAATCTTCCTTACACATCACATAGATCTGATCCAATTCCAGGCCGACCTGATACGTTCCCTCAGGCAGATTTTTTGTTGAAAATATCGTTTCAAATCCCGCGAAGGAAATATTTTTCTTGTTTCCGATGTGTTCCTGAAAATCGGAGCGGTAGCTTCTTGCCGTACCGACCGCGTACATATCCCCCTTTTTTTCTTTCAGCAGGATTCTGGTTTTATTATGGTTATTATTCTTTTTTTGATCGTGATACACCCATCCGTTGATCTGGATCAGATCGCCTCTCTCCTCCACAAAATCCACATGGTAGATCAAAATCTTCTCCTTTTCGGAAACGCGCTGGTATCTCTCCACTTCCTTCTCCGGCAATTTTTTTACTTTTTTATGGGCGGAGGCCTTTTTCATGTCAATCGCGAAGTCAACCCGATCCGAAATCAGATTGGGGTTATAACACGGGTCATACCCCTTCGCAAATTGCGGATGCTTTTCATAGAGCTTTTTCATTTCCTGGCTCCTTCGCTCCTCTTTTTCGATTGAGGATCTGTCAAGCCCGCGGCTGACCGACTCATGGTGAATCAGTGACACATCATTCCGAACCACATGAAAGTACCCAAGCTCTAACAGCCGAAAACACAGGGCGACGTCATTGTAGGCCACCGAAAGCTCCTCATCGAAGCCTCCCGCCTCATCAAATTTTTTCCGCTCTATCATAAGACAGGCTCCCGTTACAGCGCAATAGTTGTAATCGAGCAGATTTCTCCCATAATAATAATTGAAGCTGTCACTGCCTCCATACAGACAGTGCGCAGGACCGATGGGCAGATTGAGCACGCCCGCGTGCTGAATCTGATTGCCATTGGGATAATACAGCTTGCAGCTTACGGCGCCGGTATCCGGAAGCTGCGCCTGTCCCAATAAAATAGAAAGCCACTGCTCCACACAAATCTCAAAATACGGATTTTGTTCTACCGATGGACTGATTTCCACATCGTCATTCAAAAAGAGCAGAAACTCTCCCGAGGCATTTGCGGCGCCTATGTTGCACATCGTCGAAAAGTTAAATTCCATAGGCTCATAGAGATACTGTATCTTCGCATGATATCCGCTTTGGCACTCTGCGATCAAAGAGTGGATCTCTTTTTTATTGTCTTCTTTGCTGCCGTTATCCACGATCACGATTTCGTAATTCTTATACCGCGTATTTTGTAAAATTCCTTTCAGACACATGGAAAGGAGCTTCGGATGATCCTTCGACGGAATGATAATGGAAACCATGGGATTCCCTTGGGGAATATAGGTCACCCGATACTGTGAAACGGCCGGCAGAAATGTCACTTCCCCCTTCAGGCCGCGCCGCTCTAACGCCTCGGCTTTGGCTTTTTTTGCCGCCTCTAAGGCATATGGCTTCGCCACCAAATCATTTGCGGTCGATTCCTGGCGCATCCGCCAATGATATAAAATCTTTGGAATATGGCCGATACGCTTTGTTTTTTCCATCACACGCAAAACCAGATCATAGTCCTGAGAGCCTTCGAAGCCGACGCGAAGGCCGGAAACCTCATCCAAAAGCGTTTTTCGATAGACCGACAGATGACAGGTATACATCAGCGACATAAATGTATGCGGCGACCAGTCCGGTTTGAAAAATGGGCCGCTGCGCTTTTTTCCTTTTTCATCAATCTTATCTTCATCCGAATAGATAAAATCCAGTTTGGGGTCTTCGTTTAGTTTTTTCGCGACCTCATAGAGCGCATTGGGCGCATATAAATCATCGCAATCGCACAATGCCACAAACTCCCCCTTCGCGGCACGGATGCCGTCATTGGTAGTGCGTGAAATATGTCCGTTTTCCGGTCTGTAAATGACCGTGACTTCCTGCCTGTTTTCATACTCTCCGAGCACTTTTCGCACAGACTTCTGTGTCGAAGCGTCATCCACCAGAATGATCTCAAAATTGCGGTAGGTCTGCCCTAAGACAGAATCAATACATTCCCGCAGCATATGGTCCGCGACGTTATACACCGGAATGACTACAGAAAAGAAAGGCTGATACGCCAGCTCTGTCACCTCATACCTGTCATATTCATTCGCCTCTATCCATTTTTGGTATAAGTTTTTCTGAAAGATATTTTTCATATCCAGCTTCAGCTTGATCTTAAACAGCAGCATATCCACGCCTTCTGTTTTCCAGATATGATACGCTTTTTTGATACGATTTTTCAGCATGTCCTAATCCTCCATGTCAGAGCGCCTCTATGTGTGTGAAACCCGCTTTTTCAGCGCCTCTTTCCATTTCTTTAGCGGCCTTTTCAAAGGAGCCGGAACCTTTCTTTTGCATTTCTCCCAGACTTCACTCTTCCTGCGCGTTTTCACATGGCATGTCACCAGATCGCGTCTGTGGGGGCCCAAATGCACATTCAAGTTTTGAATATCATTTACAATGGACAAAAACCAGCTTTCCCCATTCTGCAGGTTTTTACCTATGCTAAATGTCTTTTTCACGTAATTTCCGGTATACATACAGCGGCGATCCCTGCCATGCACATACTGCTGGAAATGATCGTCCATCCGGCGGAATATTTGAATTTTCGCTTCCGGCAAGCCAAACTCAGCCCAAAGCTCCGGCTCACTCATCTTGATATAATGGACGTTTTCACTATAATAGTAAAAAATTGTGCGATACATCAAGTATTCGAGCGGCACCGGAAAATCAAACACCCACTCGTAGTCGAGGCAGACCAGGCCCCCGTCCGCGCTTCTGATAAAGTTGCTCAGTATACTGTCTATATTGGAGATGGGGAGCGATTTCATAGGATCGCATTCCTCCCCATCCATGTTCCAATCAACGGAACCGAATATCTGTTCAAATTCTTCCGTCACCACAAAATCCACCAGTTTTTGGGGAAATTGAAAAAACACACCGTAGATACTCTCTACCGCATGATGAAGAGCCTTTAGAAATTCTTTTCTGCCGCTAAGACCGCGATTGACCTCTTTGGCTAAGCTTGTGCCCTCCACATAGGAAAACACCGCCCTCCCATCCTCATTCCTTACAATCTCCACAGGCATCGGGGGCTTTGCCTTTGTGTCAAGCGTATCAAACTGCCGGGCAGACGCAAGCAGTTTTTTCCGGTTTTGGGAAAGCTTTTGTACATGCGGCCCCGCCTGCGCGTTCAGCGCCTTCTTTTCCACAAACCGGCTGCCATCTTCCCTTTCCACAATTCTGGTGCTCACCTGAAACGCGGGCATTCTTTGCCTGTTATACTTTGCATAGACGACTGTGTCCGGGTTTGAAACATTCCCATCGCCGTCTCCGTTTTGGCTGAACACAAGAAAGGAATTTGCAAACGCTCCAAACATCCCATCCTCACACAGGGAATCAAACACAAGCCTTTCATCCAAAAGCTCATATCTGTCACGGTCATAGGCGACGCAGGGATAACGAAGGCTGCCGAAAGAAGGCATACACCGATACGAATATATTTCAGAGGGAAGCTTATGATCCGGCATGGGATAGTAAAACCGGTTTTGGGAAAATCCCGCTTCCAGCAGCATGTTCTCCAGTGTCGGATGCGCGAAGGTCTTCACCAGATCCGTTCCCGCATAATTTTCCAGACCCTCAAAGCATCTGCCGGTATGATCCTCCGGCGCTCCGGCAAAATATTTCAGACCATATCTGTTTTCCATCGCAAGAATCAGCAAGCCTCCCGGCTTTAGGCAGGCTCTCGCCTTTTTTAGCATGTCCGCGTATGGATCGGCGCTATCCTTATGACGGCCGGCATACGCTAAGACGTCTATCATTGTCACATAATCAAATTTCTCTTCTATTTCAAGGTCGAAAAAGTCACCCGGCAGCACAGTCAGGTTGCCATATTGCCGGTTCCTTGCCATGTTCACCCTGTTGTCCCGATCGGATGCTTCAACTGCCACGACACGGCTTACCCTCCTGCAGAACAGCCCCGTGAGCGCGCCGCATTCCGCTCCGATTTCCAAGAGAGAGGCTTTGGGATCAAACTCGTACCATTCCAATAGATTCTCCCTGATATTCGACAAATGAAACAGAATCCGCCAATCGCTTTCTTCCGCCAGCGTTTTTTCTATCCCTTCCTCATTTTGCAGCGCTTCCAGAAGCTTTCTCTCAAGATTTTCATCAATCATGCTCCGCCCTCTTTATCGTCACCTTAGAATCCATATCAAAGCTTCCCACGGTATCCTGTTCTGATACAATGGTAAGATTTACCACATCATAATGTCTGTCATATACCACGAATTGTCCATCCTCATAGCCGGTGCAGCTAAACGACACCAGATACTCGCCTCCCTGCAGCAGCGCCCTTTGTGTAAAGGTCACAATGTATTGCTCTCCCTTTCGGGCGAGCGGAAAATCCACCTTCTCAAACATGGTATTGGTGCCGGTGATTTCAGCGCCTTTCGCGTTTTTGATCGTATAAGTAAAAATCGGATATTCTATATCCTCCAAAAATTCCACTTTGACCTTAAAATGAAACATGCTCTTTTTTAAAATCATTCCCGTAATCTGTTCCGATTCGTCAAAAATACCAAAATCAACAATCCGAGCCTTGCCGCTTCCATAGAGCACATTCTCATCATTTAAGGATAAGCGCGACATCCAGCTTCCTTCCTCCGCGGTCAGCGTCTTTGTTTGACCGCCTTTCGCGTTCTCTTCGTTTTCATCATACTGATTTACAAGAATCTTCTTGTAAATATCCACCATCTGCTTTGGCTTGCCTTCCTTTACAACCCGTCCGTGGTTTAACACAACGACTTTATCGCAATACTTGATGACACTGCTCATATCATGCGTCACAAGCAAAATCGTCGTCCCTCTCCGCTTGATATCGTCCATTTTTTTGAAACAGCGGGACTGGAAATAGATATCGCCCACGCTCAGCGCTTCGTCCACAATCAGAATGTCCGGCTCTACATTGATCGCGAGCGCAAAGGCAAGCCTTGCGAACATGCCGCTCGAATACATCTTTACCGGCTGATAAATATAGTCTCCTATTCCGGCAAACGCAATGATTTCCGGCACCTTTTTTTCCATCTGCTCCCTCGTATATCCCATCAGGGTGCCATTAAAATAAATATTTTCCATTCCGGTGTACTCACCGTTAAACCCCGCCCCTAATTCCAAGAGCGCGGAGACTTTTCCGTTTATTTCAATCTGCCCCTCACTCGGAGTAAGGACGCCGGTAAGCACCTTTAAAAGTGTCGATTTGCCCGCGCCGTTCGTCCCGATCAGCCCTACCGTTTCACCTTTTTTTACGGAAAAATTTACGTCAGAAAGGGCAAAAAACTGTTCGTATACTTTTTTATTTGTCAAATGCAGGGCGTCTTTCAGACGGTCCGCCTTATTCCGATACAATTTGTATATTTTTGAAATATGTTCTACTTTTATCGCATATTCACTCATTATAAAGCTCCATGGGCTGCCGCGCGAGGCGCCCTTTTCTTTCTATCAGATTTATCACTCTTTTTTATATCCGCGCCTGTCTGATTAAATCACATCCGAAAAATGCGGTTTTAATCTGGCGAATACGCTG
>CAZAMD010000009.1:46341-48463 GCA_964486485.1 uncultured Roseburia sp.
CCTGTCTGATTAAATCACATCCGAAAAATGCGGTTTTAATCTGGCGAATACGCTGGTTCCCAAAATAAACAGCAAAATTGTTACCGTCCAAAAATAGACGGTCATTCCGATATCCTCCCAAAACCACACGTGATGAATCATGGCGTCCCGATATCCTTTGACAATATAATACATGGGATTCAAGCGCAATATACGAACCAGCACAGGATGGCGGTCAACCACCAGCGCATCCTGCCACATGATAGGGGTGATCCAGATAAAGACCTGCATAAAAATATTCACCAGCTGACCTAAATCCCGAAAAAAAAGGACAACAGAGCTTGTGATAAAAATAACGGATAAAGAGAAAACCCAGAGAGACAGCATATAATATGGTATCTGAATCAGATAGATATCCGGCAGATGACCTGTACAGACAAAAATCAGCAATGTAAACAGCAGGAGAATCAGATGGATGACGGTGGCTGTCACGATCTTAATCACCGGAAGCACACTGATATTAAATACGATTTTCTTTACCAGGTACGCATATTCCAGCATGACGTTGGTGCCGCTGGTTATAATCTCCGAAAATAAAAACCACGGGAGCAGACCCGCTATCAGCCACAGCACAAACGGATACCCATTGACTTCATTGCTCGCGCCGCGCAGGCCGACCGTGAAGATAAACCAATAGACGCATATCGTAACAATCGGATTCACAAACGCCCAGAAAATACCAAAGTAGGAATCCGCAAACCTCTTTTTTAAATCATTTTTGGAGAGTTCATAGATCAATCTCCCATTGCCTATCACATCCCTGCTGATACGGATGACAGCAGGGGTATGATCTTTCTTAACGGCACTAATTATCATACTAATCTTCCCTTCCGGAGCGTCTGCCCGTCCAAGCTGTTTTCTCCTCACTTTGAAAGAAGCCTGACTATTGTCCGACTTCTTTCGATAATACAAACTATACCATATGATTCTTTCTATGGAGCAAACGCATCCTAATAACCAAATTGGAGAATCTCTGATACGCCCTCATAATCGCTGTCCCAGTCGCCGTTTACGTCATAAACGGTTCCCGACATCCTGATGACCTGTTTTTTCTTATCGTATTGATAGGAGAGACCCTTGTTCAATCTTTTTTCTTCCCAGGTCAGATCTTCTCCTAAGATCCTTGTGTCACTGTTTTTGGACGAGATTCTGTATCTGATATTGGAAAACTCCGCGTTGACGCTGTCCCCGTTTAATCTCGCACAGGATTCGATCCGGACAAAATGCAACTGCGACAGAGCTGGCTGGTTGAAGCTGCCGACTTTTTTATAATCCACATAGACATTTCCCTTGCCGTGCGCGTCAATCGTCATCATCAAATGGTACTTTTTATTTAACCCCAGCTCTTTCACTCTCTCATAGCGTTGTTCGCCCGCCGCATTAGATGAAATGTTCTCAATCAAAGCCATTGTTTTTCCGCCATAGGGGTCTTCCGCTCCTGTATCATACTGCAATCCAAAGGAGACTGCCGAAGATGGATTTCCCAATACTAATTTCAGATGATAACCTGTACCGGAGCCGCTTAACTTTACGTCTGCCTCCACGGCCGTCTCTGATTTCACATTGTAAATGGTCTTTCCGTTTTTCACCTTTGCCCATTTCGTTTTACTCCAATCTCCGGGAATCAGATCCGGCTTTTTCTTGGTTCCCTGATTGTAATAGCCGCGGATTTTAATGTAATATTTTTTGCCCGGAATCACTCTGCACAAATCCACGCTTGTCTTTGATTTGTCCACTTTTAATTCTTCCCGATTTTTTTTAGGAAAATTCCTGCTAGTCGAATACCAGACCTCATAACTGTCAACGTTTGACGCCTTTTTAAAGGTCAATGTAATGGCAGACGGATTCTGAGATTGTGCCTTCTTTATGACAGGTGCGGGCGTTTTCATTTTCCACCGCGCATACAAAGTGATCTTTTTACCGTTATAGTTCTTATTTGCCCACTTAGAAACATCCCTGCCATCTGCGTATTTCGTGCCGCTTCCGTCTTTTTTTCTACTCCATCCATTAAACAGGAAGCCGGTTTTTTTGAATTTATTTTTGGGAAGCACGGTCTTCTTTCCGGATTCCACCACCAGATTCT
>CAZAMD010000010.1:0-10769 GCA_964486485.1 uncultured Roseburia sp.
ATTAAAATGATTGCCGGACGAATGCAAGAAAGCCGCTGCCGCGGCAGAATGAGGTAACAATGAATGAAGATACGAAAAATTTCTTGAGGAACCTATTGACTGAGCTTGGCAAAATGGATTATGTCAGACCGGAAGACATTCCCAACATCGATCTGTATATGGATCAGATCACGACCTTTATGGATTCCCAGCTTGCCTCCTCAAAGCGTCATGAGAACGACAAAATCCTCACCAAGACCATGATCAACAATTATGCCAAAAACAATCTGCTGCCGCCGCCGGAAAGGAAGAAATACAGCAAGGAGCATGTGCTGACCCTGATTTTCATTTACTATTTTAAGAGCATTTTAAGCATCAGCGACATTCAGGGGATCTTAAATCCCATCACGGATAAATATTTTAGGAAAGATGCCGATTACAGCTTAGAGGACATTTATAAGGAAGTGTTTGGCCTTGAGCGCCAGGAGACCCGCAGCATTATGAAAGACCTCGCCAAGAAGTTCCATACTTCCATGAATACGTTCCCCGAGGCGAATGAAGCGGACGCCGATCTTTTGCACACTTTTAGCTTCATCTGTATGCTCAGTTATGACGTCTACATCAAAAAGACCCTCATTGAGCGGTTGATCGATCAGATGTCCGATTCGTCCTCGAAAGACGGCAGAACGAAAAAATAGGGATAAAACAAAACCGCAGAACAAAAAGCAAGAACAAAAAACAAGAACGAAAAGCAGAGCCATCCGGCAGTGGTACACAAAAGCCCTATAGAAAAACCAAGAATGAAACTGCAAAGGAAAAGCAGATCTCGCGCAGAAGCGGTGGGAAAACGGCCTGGAACAATCCCGGACCGCTTTTCCTCTACTCAGAATCCTTATTATGGAGCCGGGCAAATACCATGTCATACCCGTCGTTTCCATAATTCAAAGAACGGTTCACACGGCTGATGGTAGCGGTGGACGCCCCTGTTTTTTCCGCAATGTCCAGATAGGTTTTCTGCTCGCGGAGCATCTTTGCCACCTCAAACCTCTGGGATAAGGACAACAGCTCGTTGACCGTACATACGTCTTCAAAGAATGTATAGCACTCTTCTCTATTCCGCAGGGTTAAAATGGCGTCAAAAAGATCATCCACTGCCTCTGTCCGAAATTTCTTCCCCATATTCCTTTCTCCTTTTTGTTTTCTAACACCTAACAGAATTTTAGCATAGTAACGTTTTAAAGTAAACACTATTTTTCGCGGGCTTGCATTCCGCAGCCGCCATTGCTATAATACTCCATACAGTATTCACAAGGATTGGAGATCAACGATGAAAAAAGCCGCTTCCTTTTTCTTTACTTTCCTTCCCCCGCTTCTGGCCCTGGGGCTGGAATTTGCCGCCGTGTTTTTTGCAATGGGGATATCCGCGCTCTGCGAGGGACTCTGGTATGCCGCTTCCGGCAGGGCGTCCTTTTCCGAGATTTACACGGATCTGATCGTGCTATGGAATACAGAGCGATTCAACACAGGGATCATGATCCTCTTTTCCGTATCCTGCGCCGCCATTTTCGGCGTGTGGTATTACAGCAGATACGAAAGCGCTGTTTTCCCCAGACCCTCCAAGGCCTTCCACCCCCTGTCCCTCCTCGGGATCGTGCTTTTGACGCCCGCGGCGCAATTCTTGACTTCCGTCCTCATAAACCTGGCTGCCCTTGCTTTCCCCTCCTGGCTAAAGGCCTATGCAGAATTGATGGAACGCGCCGGAATAAGCGGGAAGCTGACCTTTGGCATCCTGTGCTATTCCGTGCTGCTCGCGCCGCTCGCCGAGGAATTGATTTTCCGCGGCGTCACCCTGCGCCAGGCAAGGAGAACGCTGCCTTTCTGGGCCGCGAACCTGCTGCAGGCGGCTTTGTTCGGCGCGTTCCATATGAACATGCTGCAGGGGATCTACGCGTTCTGCCTCGGCCTGCTTTTGGGGTATCTCTGCGAGAAGAGCGGCGGCATTCATCATTCCGTGCTTCTGCACGTTTTGTATAACTTTTACGGGACCACGCTCAGCGGATTGCTTCCGTTCCAAAGCACCCCCCGCAATGTTGCCGCCGCCTTTTTCCTCAGCGTGGCCGCCGCCTTTCTCGGCCTCTCCTTCTTCAGGCTCGGCACGGCATCGCTAAGGCGGGAAAGCACGGGAACGGTCTGAGGGACCGGTGATGATCCCGCTATCCTCTCTGCGCCAGGTAACGTTTTAAGAACCGGATGAAAATCTCCATCTCCTCCCTGGTCCCAATGCTGATTCGCAGGTAATTCGCAATCCTCTCTTTTGAAAAATGGCGGACGAAAATGTGTTCCTTCCTCAGTGCCTCAAACAGTTCTTTTGCCGGCACTTTTTCGTGGGTGGCAAAGATGAAATTGCTCTGAGAATCCCCGAAGGAAAATCCCAGCTTTCTCAGCTCTCCCTTGGTCCACTCCCTCACCTGGATCACTTTCCGCCTCGTCTCCTCAAAATACTCCCGGTCCCGAATGGCCTCCACGCCCAGAGCCAGGGCCGTCTGATTCATGGTGTAGGAATTAAAGGAATATTTCACATCGCTGATATACCGGATCAATCTTTCATTGCCCATGGCATAACCGATGCGCATCCCCGCCATGGAGCGGGATTTGGAAAATGTCTGCACCACCAGCAGGTTGTCATATTTCTCAATGAGGGGCAGCGCCGTCTGGCCGCCAAAATCAATGTAGGCTTCGTCCACCACCACAATCACATCCCTGTTGCAGGCAACGATATCCTCGATCTGGGAAAGCTCCATCAAAATCCCCGTGGGGGCGTTGGGATTCGGAAAAATCACTCCCCCGTTTTCCCTGCGGTAATCTTCCTTCCGGATCTGAAAATCTTCATCTAAGGGCTGCACCTCGTAGGGAATGCGCAGCAGCTCCGCCCACACCTCATAAAAGGAATAAGTGATGTCCGGGAAAAATATCGGTCTTGGGGAGTGAAAAAAGGTCATGAATATCATCGCCAGCACATCATCCGATCCCACGCCGACAAAGACCTGGCTGCTTTTTAATCCATAGGAATGCGCGATGGCATCCACTAACACGCGGCAGGTGGGCTCTGGATAAAGCCTCAGCCTGTCCGCATCAAACGCCATGAGCGCCCGCCTCACGCCCGGCGCCGGCGGATAAGGGTTCTCATTCGTATTTAATTTGATCGGATGCTCCTCTTCCGGCTGCTCCCCTGGCACATAGGGCGATACCCTTCTCACATAAGTTTCCCAGCTGCTCATATCTCCTCACATCTCCTCACATTCTGCCGCCGGCAGGCAGCCTTTCTCATAATCCGTATCTGTTTGCTAATTCCGCAAAAACCGGCAGTGCATTCTGGATCGTCGCGGGAGGGACGCAGTATGCCAGGCGCACAAACCCGGGGCAGCCGAACGCGCTCCCTTTTACCATTAAAAGGTGGAGCTTCTTTCCCTCCCTGACAAAGTCCTCCTCCTCTTCCGCCGGGGATCTGAGCCAGAGATAGAACGCCCCCTCCGGCTTGATGCAGGAAAAGCCGAGGTCTGTCAATCCTTTATAGAGGCTTTTGCGGTTTTCATCATAAAATCCCACATCCGGCTTTTCTTCTAAGCACCTTGCCACTGCCTTTTGGATCAGGGACGGCGCGTTGACAAATCCCAGCGTCCGGTTGGAAAACTCTATCCCGCTGATCAGGCGCTGTGAATCGGATGCTTCCGCCGGCACAGCCACATAGCCGATGCGCTCTCCCGGCAGGGACAATGATTTGCTGAAGGAATATGCGGCAATCGTGTTTTTATAATATTTTGCCAGAAAGTCCTCTTTCACCCCATCGTAGACCAGCTCCCGGTAAGGCTCGTCGGAAACCAGATAAATGTCATGGCCGAACTGCGCCTGCTTCCGCTCTAAAACGGACGCTATCCGCCGCAGAGTCTCCGGTCTGTAAACCACGCCGGTGGGGTTGTTCGGCGTGTTGACAATGAGCGCTTTCGTCTTTGCCGTGATCTTTTTTTCAAAATCCTCCATGTCCGGCAGAAAAGTTTCTAAATCGGGGGAGACAGCGACAATGTCCGCATCAAAATTGGCCGCATACTGACGGTATTCCCCGAAAAACGGCGCAAATACCATCACCTCATCCCCCGGTTCTAAGATCGTATTAAAGATCGTATTAAGCCCTCCCGCCGCGCCCACGGTCATAAGGATGCTTTGCGCATCAAACTCCGTTCCAAACCGCCTGTTCAGATTCTCGGCGATGGCATTCCGCACATCCAGATGGCCCGCGTTCTCCATATAGCCGTGAAGCTTTCTGCTGTCCTCTCCGTCCAAAAGCTCCCTCACCGCCTGATGGAATGCCGCGGGCGGAGGGGTGGCCGGATTCCCCAGGGAGAAATCGTATACGTTCTCCGCCCCATATTTTTCCGACATTTCTTTTCCCTCCACAAACATGGCGCGGATCGCGGAACTGCCTTCCAGCGCCTGTTCTATTTTCCTTGAGATCATCCCTCTTCCCCCATTTCACCTTTTCATCACGCGCGCGCCGCCCCGGCGGGAGCCCGCTCCTCTTTTATGAAGCGCGGAAGCCGCGCGCCTTCCGTCTGCCGCATCATCAGTCTATTTTTAACAGGAAGTCCAGAACGCGCTCTGCGCTCCGCTTTAGGTCGCTCCTGCCCAGGACGCCCGCCTCCATGGCTTTCGCTACCCGATCCGGATAACCGGTCGCCATTTTGACGTCATTGCCCGCCAATATCTCTTTATAATGCTCCCCGCGGTTCCACCAGTCTGTAAGCACCAGACCCTCATATCCCCACTCTTCCCTCAGGATCCCCTCCAGCAGCTCCCTGCTTTCCGACGCGCGGCATCCGTTGATCGCATTGTAGGAGGACATGATGGACCAGGGTTTCGCTTCTTTCACAATGATCTCAAATGCTTTTAAATAGATTTCACGCAGCGCCCGCTCTGAGACGCGGGAATCGCTGTTCTTTCTGTTCGTCTCTTTGTTATTGCAGGCGAAATGCTTCACACAGGAGGAAATGTGCTGGGACTCAATCCCCTTTACCATGGCTGCCGCCAGCTTTCCGGTCAGATACGGATCTTCTGAAAAGTACTCAAAATTCCTGCCGCACATGGGATTTCTGTGAATGTTGACCGCCGGAGCCAGCCAGACGGCGATATTATTTTCTTTTACTTCCCTTGCCGCTGCCCGTCCCACCTGCTCTGTGATTTCCGTATTCCAGGAGGACGCCAGCAGCGTGGCGCAGGGCCATGCGGTCGTATGCACTCCGCATTCCGGCGCGATCCTAAGGCCCGCCGGCCCGTCCGCCGTCATGGCGTTCGGCACTCCATACTCTGGAAGATTGCCGATGCCAAAGGTATTGGCTGTCCCTGTGTTGGGCTGTCCGCCCAGCAAGTGCAGCAATTCCCCATCTTCCAGCTGCTCCGCAAATTCCTCGAGCGATGCCTTCCCCTCCGCCACCTCAGAAAACAAAATCCTGTCCCTGGGCGGGAAATCAAGGAGGGACTGGCGTTCCCGTCCCCGCACTTCCGGCGCGACCCCCTCTTCCGTCCCGGGCTTCATCTTTTCAAACATGCACGCGTCGGGATCCCGTTCTTCCCCGACCGGCAGCTCCTCATAAGAACCATCTGAGCGCATTCTCCGCCTCAGCGCGGCGGGCGTTAGCTTCGGGCTTAGTTTCTGCACGATCCTGGTCTCCGCGAGGCTCCAGCTCTCCGGCAGCTTTTCCCCATCCCTGACGGAATTTCCCACATAAAATTCATACGTTCCCGCTTCCAGGACATATGCCGATTTTAAGATTTTTCCAGTGTCGTCATAGGACGCCATGCCATATTTTGCGATGTCTAAGAAAACCATCTGGCTCTCCCCGGGCTTTAGCTCTCTCGTCTTTGCGAATGCGCCTAAGGCCTTTCCCGGCTTTCCTAAAACTCCCTGGGGCGCGCTGTAATAAGACTGCACCACTTCTTTTCCCGGCCTGCCGCCTATGTTCGTGACAGTCACCGGGATCCGGATCTGATCTTCCGATTCCTCTAACCCCTCCGCCCGCAGTGAAAACTGCGTGTAGGATAAGCCAAATCCAAAGGGATAGCATACTTTCCCGGCTGCCCCCGGAATCGTCTCAAAATACCGGTACCCCACATAGATATCCTCCGTGTAATCCACATAGCGGGGGGAATCATGGAAATGCCCGGTCGATGGATAGTCCTCCAGCCTGGCGGCAAAGGTGTCCGGCAATTTCCCGGAGGGATTCGCTTTGCCGCACAGCAGTTCTGCCGCGGCAAGGCCGCCTTCCATGCCGCCCTGCCATGTTAAAAGTACCGCTGACACGTTCTTTTCGTCCGCAAACCAGGACGTGTCCACCACGCCGCCCACATTGAGCGTCACCACGATCTTTTCAAAATGCTCTTTTACCCTGCCGATCATGCGCTCCTCTTCTTCTGTCAGGTAGAAATCTCCCCTTGGGAAAACCTCTCCCGCCCGCTTCTGCATGACGGCTGCCGGCTCCCAGAGATTCTCCTCCTCTGTGACCCCGTCATTCGAGCGGTCCCAGCCCTCGCCGGAGAATCTGCTGATGGAGATGATGGCGATGTCTGCAAAGGCGCGCGCGCCCGCGAAAAGCGAGTCTTCTATTTCAGGCTCCCTTGTCATGCCCGGGACTGCCCCTTTTGCATACTGCTCCTCCACGTTCCCGCGGTAAAAATCCGACAGCGGCTCATATATGGAAACATGATCTCCCTGCATTTTTAACCCTTCATAAAGGTTTCGGACGTAGGAGACGGTCACATCGCCGCTGCCCCCTCCCCCTTTTACATAGTCAAAGCTGCCCTTGCCAAACAGGGCGATCCTGCTCCCTGCCGCAAGGGGGAGCAGGTTTCCGCTGTTTTTTAATAATACCATTCCTTCTGCCGCCGCCTGTTTGGAAAGCTCTATATGCTCGCGTCCGGCGGTGACATACTTCCCCGGTTCCAGGGGTAAGTTCGGCTGATAGAGTACTCTGGTCCATTTCTTCATATTCTAATTTCCTTTCATCGCGTTTTTATTAAAGAAAGATGTGTATCTGAAATGTCTTTTTTAGAATATCTTTGATGAAATTGATTGTCAAGATGGTTTCCGATAGAATTCGTATTCATGCTATCGGCACTCCATCATTTTTACATACCGCACAAATTCAGCCAATGTCCATATCCTGTCTCTGCGGTCTTTGGGATATGTGCTTATGTATGGCTCTGGCACAACCAATATGACATTCTCTGCCTGCATTTCATCCATCTGCGCCTTGGACATTCCCTGCTGGAGCGTGCAGAGATATTTCGGCTTGTCCCTCAGCCGGTCCGCTTCATTCAGCACCTGCCTCCATCTGTCTTTACAGGTTGTTTTTGCAGCCAGCGAAATAATGCGATCGGCCGAAAAGCTATGATCATGGTATGCTTTCTGTGAGGGAAACAGAAAATCCGGCTTTTTATTTCCTTCTGTAACCGCCTGAGATGAATACGCAATGCCGTTTCCATCAAAGATTGCCGCCAGATGGTGTTCAAGGCTTTTTCCGGCACGGCTTTTCCTGCGGTTCAATATGACATTTGCCGCGCGGAGAAATTCATCCACAGAACGGAATCCTTTTTCGATGACCCCACCATATCTCGCATATTCCAGCGCCCTAAAAAGCGCATACTCCATCTTTGTCCAACGGATGATTTTCTCATCCGGATCAAGGCGAATGTACTCCGCATGGTCATAGACCTCTTCTTCTATCGCCCTGGCTGCCGCCGACATCACCTCGGATGCAGGAAATTCCACCTCAAGGCGATCGATAAAGTCCTGTATGGCCAGTTTTTCCCGCGTTTCTTCCGGCATTTTCTGAATATCTATCAGACTGTTTGTTTCCGTTGGGCTGATGCCAAACGCATCCAGAAATTCTTCTATCTCCTCATCCGTTTCCAGGAAATATCCGCTGTAATCCGCATCCGCCTGTTTCGTAAATACAAACAACGCGCCCGTCTGTTCCGGTTTCAGGAACGGGAAGCCTCTGCCGAATCGTGTGATCCTCAGCTCTTTTTTGCTTTCATAATAGGTAAAACAGCTTTCCGTCTCAAAATCATCCTGCCATTTGATTGTTACTGTTCTTTTTGGAATCGTTTCCTGTTCCAGCTCCCGTCTGCGGAACATCATTTCCACTGCCGATTTTGAAATCAAAATTCCAAACTGATGGCCGCCTGTCGCTCCTGTGTCATTCGCAGAAAGAAACTTGCAAAATCCTCTTTCGCTGCTGAGAACTGATTTGATCGCCTCTCCCGCATATCCTGCCGCCATCTAAGTCACCATCCTCTGTATTTCTTCTCCCACTGCAGAATCCAGTTCTTCTATTTTCTTTGCTATCAGCTTTGCGACATTTTCCATCAAGGGCACTACCACAGAATTTCCGAATTGCTTATAGGCCTGTGTATCAGATACCGGAATTTTAAAATCGTCCGGGAATCCCTGCAATCTGGCGCATTCACGAGGGGTAAGCCTCCTCGGATTTTTTCCTGCCTGCTCAATCAGTATCTCCGACCCGTCTTTATAATATCTTGCGCTTATCGTTCTTGACACGCCGTCCAATGGCGCAATCCCATATCCGAATCCGTTTCCTGCCGCCTTATGTTTTGCCGCATAATCCTGGAGATATGTCCAGAGCTTGTCCGACAATGTATATTTTTCATCGACATTTTCATCCAGAATATCACGCATCACCGGTTTTGGAGATTTCGGGATCAAACGAAAATCAAATTGCATGTTTTTTCCATATTTTTTACGGTCAAATCCCACCATAAGGATGCGCTCCCTGTGCTGAGGCACATAATCCTGCCCGTCCAGAATGGAATAGAACACACTGTAATCCAGCTCTTCCAACGCTTCCAAGATTATCTGAAAGGTTCTTCCTTTGTCATGGCTGCACAAGTTTTTTACGTTTTCCAGCATAAAGGCCTTTGGCCTTTTCCTGCTTAGTATCCGGCAGACGTCAAAAAAGAGCGTTCCCTGTGTCTTATCCTCAAATCCTGTTGCCCGCCCGAGACTGTTTTTCTTGGAAACGCCGGCTATGGAAAATGGCTGGCACGGGAAACCAGCCACCAGGATATCATGGTCGGGAATGGACGACGCCGGCACCTGCGTGATGTCCCCCTCCGGCTGTTCTCCAAAATTAGCAAAGTATGTCTGCTGGCTGTATTTGTTCCATTCATTAGAATAAACGCAATGCCCGCCAGCCCTGTCAAAAGCAAGCCTCATGCCGCCTATTCCGGCAAACAGATCGATAAACGTAAACTGACGCTCTCTCACTTCGCGCTGTTTTTTCCTCATATCAGTCACATAATACGCAATGGCCTCTCTTACGCAATCCTGCATTGTCTGTTCCGTCAATGCGGAGCAGTAACTCAATTCATCATATAGATTATCCTCTACTCTTATATGCACCTGTTTCATTTCTATTACTCCTGGGAAAGAATCGATACCTGATTTTTCCCTATTATACTATCCGCCAGAAGAAAAAGCAAGCCGGATCTATCGAATATGTGTTCTTTTTCCCTCCGCCCCCCTGACGGGCAAGGGAGCATCGCTCCAAAACAAAGGTTCTGTTTTGCCGCAATGCTCCCAAAATGGCTGTTTTATTTACAGGGCTTTCCGCAAGGCAGCGCTTCCCTTATTTTACGGTCACTTTGCAGACTGCCTTTTTACCGCTTGATGTTTTTACCGTAATGCTCGCTTTTCCTTTCCGGACTCCTTTTATCACGCCGTTCTTGCTGACTGTCACAATCTTCTTATTAGAAGTTCGCCATGTGATGCTGTCCGTGGTATTGCCCGGCTTTACTGAGACCTTTAGCTTCTGCTGCTTCCCGACTTTCAGCGTGAGGCTGCTCTTCTCGAACCGTATGGATTCCGCCGGCTGCTTTACAACAATCTCGCACACGGCTTTCTTACCGTTTTTGGTCTGGACGGTAATCGATGCCTTACCCGGCTTTTGCGCTGTCACCACGCCGTTTTTATCAACTTTGGCAACTTTTTTATTGGAGGTCTTCCAGGTAAGGGCGTCCGTACTCTTAGCGGGGTTGAGCTTCGCGGTCAGCTGCAGCTTCTCGCCCGCGTTCAGCGTGCTTCTTTTTTTGTTCAAGGTGACTTTGATGGTTTTTACAGCCTTGCTGACTACCGTCACCTTGCAGACGGCTCTCTTTCCGTTCTCCGTCACGGCGGTGATTTTCGCCGTTCCCGCCTTTTGCGCCGTCACCTTGCCTTTGGCGTTCACTTTTGCCACTTTTTCATTGGAGGATTTCCATGTGACTTTCTTTTCCGCATCGGCGGGCGTTATCGTTGCGGACAGCTGGAACGTCTCCCCCTTTACCATATTTTTTTCTTTCAATAGAAAGACTTGTTTTGCCGGTATGATGACTTTGACCTTGCATGTCGCTTTTTTGCCGCCGTCCGCCGTCTTTACCGTAATCGTCGCGCTTCCTTTCCCTACCGCTTTCACCACGCCGCCGGAAACAGAGGCGACCTTGGGATTGCTGCTGCTCCAGGTGACTTTTTGATTGGCCGCGTTCTCCGGCTGGATCGAAGCTGTCAGTTTTGACGTCTCTCCTTTTTCCAGGGTCAGCGCCGTTTTGTTCAGAGATACTTTCTTCACCGCTGTTTTTTTCGCGGGCTGCTTTTGCTCTTCCGGCTGCTTTTGCTGCTCCGGCTTCTTTTGCTCTTCCGGCTGTTTTGGCTGCTCCGGCTTCTTTTGCTCTTCCGGCTGCTT
>CAZAMD010000010.1:10869-23035 GCA_964486485.1 uncultured Roseburia sp.
TTTGCTCTTCCGGCTGTTTTGGCTGCTCCGGCTTCTTTTGCTCTTCCGGCTGCTTTTGCTGCTCCGGCTTCTTTTGCTCTTCCGGCTGCTTTTGCTCTTCCGGCTGCTTGGGCTGCTCCGGCTGTTTTGGCTCTTCCGGCTGTTTGGGCTGCTCTGGCTGCTCCGGCTGTTTTGGCTCTTCCTGCGCATGCTCCCATTCTGGATTTACGATATCGTAATCCAAAAACAGCCCACTATTACAGATTTTACAATCTACTTCGCAGCCGTAAATTCCATAGGCTTCCGGCGAATCCAGCGACACGGTATACTCCGGCGAAGTCGCTCCCTCAAGTAGTTTATACTTTAAGTTATCATAATCTGCATAATACCACCGATAACTCAGGTTATGACCGCCACAGTAGGCAATCGGACTCAGCGTTACTTTACCGCCCAGTTCACATGCGATGGTCTTCTCTCTGCTCCAGGCACGCTCTACCGTTCCCCTTACTCCTGCGTTGCGATACACATAGAAATATTTCTCTGATTTGACGCCGTTGATGGTGATTTCACAGAAATAATTTGCAAAATCCTCAGCCTCCTTGACTTCCAAACGGTAAACAGGGGAAGTCTCTCCCGCAATATCCTCACAAACATAATCATCCTTATCATAATCATAACCTTCACGTTTCCACTGATAGTATATCTCTTCTCCGGGAGCATCTATCTCAGCGACCAGCAGAACCGTATCCCCTATATCCAGGCATTTGTCTTGATATGAAAATTCTTCCCAACTAAAAGTAGAAAACTCCTCCGTCTCGGTTACCCCACCGGCAGTAATTTCGCACTTATAGTTTCCAGAAGTTTTCTCGTCCACAAGGTCTATATGGAGCGTATTAGCCGTTTCCCCCGGAATTTTTTCCCACTCCCAACTTCCATCACCAATACCTTCTCGATAGCGCTCCCGATACCACTGATAGGTGATTTCCGCGTCCTCTTTTTCAAACTTTGCCTCTACCGTCAGTTCCACATCTTTCTGCCCCAGATAGCCTTTGAAATTACTGCTTCCGGTTGTCGAAAACTCATAGTTCCTAACAGATATCCATATCTCCTTTATTTGGTTGCCGTCAGAAACCAGACATTGGTACCCTCCATAATCCTCCTCTGTCACGGAGTCAATCCGGTAGGATGCTTCTGTGGCGCCCTCGATATCCACATATCCCCCTTCCTCCGTCTCAGGGTCATAGACACTCTTCTGCCACTGGTAGGTAAGCTCCGCCTCAGGGATGCTGCTGTTTGCTTTCACCTCTAGGGTCGCAGACTCCCCTATCTCTGCTATGTAAGTGTAACCACCGTAAGGATCCATTGTAATATTTACACGTTCCGCCGTCAATGAATTTCTCCGCTCAATAGAAAATTCGATGATTTCCTCTTTTTCTCCATCACTTACCACTGCTCGATAGTCATCATAATAATGAATAATCGCTCTACCGTCAGGTGAAGTATACCTATCGCCATAATGCAAAGAATCATAGCTAACTTCCAGCGCCTCACCGCTTTCCCCCAAAGGATGCCATTCATAAATCCAAGCTTTTTTCTCATCATCATATTCCGGGATCTCTTTTTCCCATCGGATCTTTAACTGCGGAGCCTCTTTCTGGCGGACAATATCCGTGTGCAGCGTCACGGAATCACCCTCGGCGCGATTATAATATACAGATCCGCCACCAGTCGCATACCAGTCTGTGCCCTCCTCCGCTATCTGGTAAGGGGTTTCCGATGTATCGGTCCAGTAGTCTTCCCCAAATTCCGTCACTTTGCAGAGATACCAGACCGCCCTGTCCTCCTCTGCGTAGGCTGCCGTATGCCGCGGTCCCACTGCCCCCTCTATGGCTTTTTCGCTGTACACATACTCATTATCAACCCAGCTGCTGCTTCTTTCGTACCATTGATAGGAAGCGTTCGGGTCGTCTACATACCCCCTGTCAACCTCATAGGTGATCGGCATCCCTGGCCAGGCATAGCGGGCAGACTGATTCAGTTCATGCCGATACCGTTCCAGGAACACATACAGATCAGCACTCGTCTCTCCCAGGCTTACCCGGCAGTAATAAGTGCCATAATCCTCCTCCGTTACCGAGGAAAAAGACAGGGTGTCTGTCGTCTCTCCCTCTAATTTTTTGTCTGCTCCGCCATCCTTTCCTTCCTTATACCACTGATAGGTCAGTTTTGTACGGTCCAGTCCCTGCGTTACATGCGGATCCACGGAGAGGGATGCGGGCACATGAATCCTTGAAATAACAGATTGACCATACCCAGAAATGTCTTCATCCTGTCCATAAATATACCAGTCCGCCCCAGATGTTTCCTGCCCAGCGGAAATCCGGCAACGCAAGTCAAAAAGGAATCCAACTTCACCTACAGTAAAGGTATAGGATTTCTCCGTAGCCCCTTTAATATCTTCCAGTTCCCCGTCGTCATTATATTTTTGCCACTGATAGGTCAGTTCCAGCCAATCAGCAGAATCCGCAAGATCGTCCAGATCCGTATGAACCGTCCAGGTATGCTGACTCCCCAGTTTATAGTAAACACTGCGATATTCTTCTATGGAAGAATCCGTCCCCTCTTCCGTGGCATAGATGTTGCCTAGATAGAGATCGCTGGTATATACCCGAAAGGTCTCGGTAACTGTCTCCAGCCCGTTGCTCACCGTACAGCGGTATGTTGCGTTTTCCCTCTCTTTTCCCGGGTTTGCCATGGCAAGGGTACTTCCGGTTTCTCCCTCTAATTTTTTCTTCCCCTGATACCATTGATAGGTAATCGTTTTCTCCGGGATGCTGTAATCCTTCGCGGAGACGGACAGATTCAACGGCTCTCCCGGATAGCGGTACTCATAACTGGAAGAAAGGGCAGACACATACAAAGTAGATGTCAATCGTACAGAAAATTTTATCGTCTTTTTTGACGTCCCATCTTGTACCACACACTTGTACGTTCCAAAATCGCTGTCCTCTCCCGCAGTCAGTTCTGGCATCTTTAAGGTATCGCTCTTCTCCTCAAGCTCATATCCCCTCGGATGATACCAGGTGTAGGTCAGCTCCCCCTGATCGCTCCAGGCGTAGACTTTCAGTTCCACGCTCTTTCCGGCTAGTTTAGAGACTTCCGGTTCGCTCAGAGCATAAGCTCCAAACGGCTGCTCCACGTCGGGCGTCATCCATCTGCCTTTATATGCCTCTTCCCCCTGCGGGGCGCTCCTCTTTAAGGCGCCGCCTAACTCCGCCGCCACTGCCGCGACATCCGCCGATGTAAGCAGCAGGCAGAAGCAGAGGAGCATCGCGGCTGTCCGCTTCGCCCAAAAGCACTTCCCCGGCTTCTCTTCTTTTTTGCCCTTGTTCCATTCAAAATACTCCATCCTCATCCTCCTCTTTGTCATCCTTTTCTGCAGATTGCAAGTCCCGCCGCCAGAAATGCCGCGGCGACAGGTTCGATGTATATGTGAACATTATTGACCGCCGCCTGCACCGCAAAGGCAGTCAGCAGGGTCAAAAACGCTGCGTTCGCCGCTTCCTCTTTTGACCGCTTCCAGAACTCCCGCGCCAGGCACAGCAGCAGCCCCGCAAAAGAGGCAGCCCCCGCCGCGCCGATGGTGACCAGATACTGCAGATATGCATTGTGCGCGTCGGTCATCACCCCTCTCGAGGTATGGATCAGCTCCGCCGCATCTTTCAGATATGCTTCCGCCGCAAAGTAAAAGCCGGAGACGCCATACCCGAAGCATTTTTCCCAGGGACTCATCCGCTCAAAAATCAGCAGGGCCGCTCTCCAGATCTCCCCGCGCCCCGATCCCCAGCGGCTGCCGAAGTAAAGATAGGGGTACCAGCCGCCGAGCAGCTCCTCCGCCTGCTCTGGCGGAAGCGCCGCGGAAAGGCACGCCGACGCAAGCAGCAGGAGAGCCGCCGCAGCAAATATCCCTCCTGCCGCCAGCTTCCGGCACGTCCGCCATATCCGCTCTGCCCTCGCCGTCTCTTTTTTTGCCAGCCAGCCCAAGCACGCTGATGCCAGAGCAGATATGGCAAGCAAAAAAAGATGGATCCGGATATCCGACATCCTGCCGCAGATCCCGCCCAGCCTCATGCCATGCCCTCTTCGCGCCTCTGCCAGAAGTCCCATAAGAATCCCCGCCGACGCAAACTCTGCCAGCAGCAGCCATACAAAGCGTCCTGTCTCCAGCTCCCGAAACAGGAGCGCAAGGAGGAGAAAGGCAGCGCCGGCCGTCAGATAGATCCCGTCACTGTTTGAGGCGGGCATCGCGCAGAAGCCGAGAAAGCAAAAAACGCCGTATACGCGTTTTGACGCGCGCTCCCTGCAGGAGACAAACAGCGCCATCTCAAAGGAGAGCAGCAGACCCGCGTAAGCGGCAAACACATTGAGATTCCCCATGGTGGAAATAAAAACAGACTCTTTTGGATATCCGGCTCCGCCGTACATGGACAGCACATCCCACCCCAGATAATTGCACACCGCAATCCCCATCACCGCCGCTCCCGCCGCCATGGCGCCAAAGAAAACAAAGCGATGATAGCGGAAATTGCAAAACACGCAGACACACATCACGGCACAGCAGAGAAGGGCAAGAAGCCCGAAATTCCTCCCGTAATTTCCGTACCACAGATCCGCCTTCTGCCCGGAGTGCAGAAAGGACAGCAGGGCAGAACCGCAGAAGAGCAGAGCGAAGCATTCCGTTCCCCTCAGCCTTGCAGAGGAGACGCGGAGCCGTTTCCTGTCCGCACGGCAGAAGAGAGAGGGGAGAGAGGCGATCAGCATCAGGGCAAAATAGCCAAATGTGAGCGCGTAAAAAAAGTATGTCTTTACCGTAAGAAGATCCGTATATCCGTCATGCACGATCAGGGGATAACAGGTAAAAAGGAGAAATAAATATCCGGCTGTCAGCTTTTCTCTCATGCTCTTTTGCTTCATGATGGATCCCCGTGATCTTTCCTCATCTTGAAATCTTCCCTCTTCCCGCGCGCTTCTCTCATCTTGCGTTCTTCCCTTATCTTGCGTTCTCCCCTCTTCCTGTGACCTTTTCTCATCTTGAGTGCTTTCCTCTTCCCGCGCGCTTCCCGCTTCCTGAAATCTTCTCTCATTTTGAGGAAATCGCTTTTTATGCGATAATTCTTTTTAAAAAAGAATTCTATTCGCATTATATACGATTTTGAAAAAGCAGTCAAGAAAAGATATTCTGCAAAAAAGCTCTGTTCCATGCAACAAACAGGAAAATCCCCTTTTGTCCGTGACAGGCGGACGCCGCCGCTTTCATCTTTCAAGAAACTTTAGGGGGACTTAAAAGAGTCTTAATTCCCAGCCCTTCCGTGCAGGATTTTGCATTTGCCGCGAAATCCGCACAAAAACGCAGTAAAGCAAAAACAGATGCTGTTATGAGGACAAACAACATCTGTTTCCGGGGCGTAGCAAAATGCTTATTTTTTGTTTTTTCTTAATTTTTGTTTTTTCTTGATTTTTGTTTTTTCTTAATTTTTGTTTTTTCTTGATTTTTGTTTTTTCTTAATTTTTTGTTTTCGCTTACTTTTTGTTTTTCTTCAGGGAGCAGGCTGTCCTTCCTAGAGATTGGAATAGCCCATCAGGCTCTCGTCTACCTCTCTCGCGGCTTCCCGCCCCTCGCGGATCGCCCAGACCACGAGAGACTGGCCTCTGTGAACGTCTCCCGCCGCAAACACGCGCTTGACGCTGGTCGCATAAGCCCCCTTCTCCGTCGCCACATTGGTCCTGCCATCCAGCTCCACCCCAAAGGCATCCGCGATATACGGCTCTGTCCCTAAGAAGCCGGCCGCGATTAAGACCAAGTCCGCCTCTAGCTTTTTCTCGGATCCCGGCAGCTCTGCCATCACCGCGCGCCCTGTCTTCTCGTCTTTCCTGCGCTCTAACCTCACAGTGACCACTCCTGTCAGATTGCCGTTGCCGTCCTTTAAAAATTCTTTGACCGTCGTCTCATAGATTCGGGGGTCACAGCCGAACGCGGCGGCGGCTTCCTCCTGGCCATAGTCCGTCTTGCAGACGTTCGGCCACTCGGGCCACGGATTGTCCTTTGCCCGCTTCTCCGGCGCCTTTGGCATCATTTCAAGCTGCGCCACACTGGCGCAGCCGTGGCGCATGGAAGTGCCCACGCAGTCATTTCCCGTGTCGCCTCCGCCGATGATGACCACTTTTTTCCCTTTCGCGGATATGTAATTGTAATCCTTTAACCCTGAATCCAGAAGGCTTTTTGTGGTGGCTTTCAGGAAATCCACCGCGTAGTAGATCCCTTTCGCGTCCCGCCCCGGCACGTTGACGTCCCTCGGATTTTTTGCTCCGCAGGCTAAGATCACGCGGTCATAATCCTTTAGTAATTTTGCCGCCTTGATATCTTTTCCAACATTGACTCCGGTTACAAACGCTATCCCCTCTTCTTTCATGATATCGATCTTGCGGCCGATCACCCGCTTTTCCAATTTCATGTTGGGAATGCCGTACATCAACAGGCCTCCGGGGCGGTCGTCCCTCTCATAAACGGTCACGGAATGCCCCCTTTTATTCAGCTGGTCTGCCGCCGCCAGTCCCGCGGGGCCTGAGCCTATGACCGCCACTTTCTTTCCGGTGCGCACTCTCGGCGGCTTTGCCGCGGCATATCCCTGCTCGTAAGCATTTTCGATGATGCCATACTCGTTTGCCTTGCAGGTGACCGGATCTTCCCAGTGCCCGCAGGTACACGCCGCCTCGCAGAGCGCGGGGCAGACTCTTGCGGTGAACTCTGGAAAGTTGTTGGTTTTCCTCAGGCGGTTGTATGCCTGCCGCCAGTTTCCGGTATATACAAGGTCATTCCACTCCGGGATCAGGTTGTGCAGCGGGCACCCGCTCGTCCTTCCCATGATGTCCATTCCTGACTGGCAGAACGGAACGCCGCAGTTCATGCATCTGGCGCCCTGGATCTGCTGTTTTTCCCTGGAAAGCGGCGTGTGGAACTCGTCAAAGTTTTTGATCCGCTCCTCTGGCGCGACCGCTTTCGCATCTTCTCTGTCATAATCCATAAATCCAGTCGGTTTTCCCATATTCCCTCTCATTCCGCCGCCGTCAGGCGGCTTTTCCCAATTCATAAAGCCAATGCCGCACCGCAGCCAGGAAGGGCCGGCTTGCCTAGCTCCTTGCGTTTGCGAAAAATGCTTCTATCTGCGCCTGCTCAGAGGAGAGTCCCTTCTCTTCCATCTGGACGATCGCCATGAGCATACGGTGATAGTCATACGGAACTACCTTTTTGAATTTTGGCAGGTATTGGCTGAAATTGTCCAAAATCTCTTTTCCTTTTTCCGAATTCGTCAGGGCGACATGCTCCTTTATGATGTCTTTTAATTCCATGACGTCGTATTTGCTGCTGACTTCCTCAGAGAACACCATCTCTTTGTTGATCCTGGTATACAAGTCGCTGTCCTCATCTAACACATAGGCAATGCCGCCGCTCATGCCGGCCGCGAAGTTTTTGCCTGTTTTTCCGAGTACGACCACGCGTCCGCCCGTCATGTATTCGCACCCATGGTCGCCGACTCCCTCCGCGACCGCGGTCGCGCCGGAGTTGCGGACACAGAACCTCTCTCCCGCCACTCCGCTGATGAAGGCTTTTCCGCTGGTCGCCCCGTAGAGCGCGACGTTGCCGATGATGATGTTCTCATCTTTGCGATAGGTCACGCCCGCCGGGGCATAGACCGCGAGCTTGCCGCCGGAGAGGCCTTTTCCAAAGTAGTCGTTGGAATCGCCCACCAGTTCCAGGGTCAGCCCCTTTGGGATAAAAGCGCCAAAGCTCTGTCCGCCCGCGCCGGTGCATTTTACGATGAAGGTATCTTCCTCCAATCCGTCCCCGCCGTATCTTTTGGTGATTTCAGAGCCAAAGATCGTGCCGAAAGAACGGTCTGTGTTGCTCACTTCCACCTGAATGCTCCTGCGCTGTTTTTTCTCTAACGCCGTACCTAACTGTTTCAGTAAAACCGTGATATCTTTCGTCTTTTCCAGTTCAAAATCATAGACCTGCTTGGGGTCAAAGATCACTTTTTGTTTCGGCTCTGAGAACGGATTCTGCAAAATGAGGGATAAGTCGATCTCCCTGCCGCGCCCCTCTAAGCCGTCGCGGACCTTTAACAGATCGCCGCGCCCCACCATCTCGTCCATGGTTCTGCAGCCGAGCCTTGCCATGTACTCCCTTAGATCCTGCGCTATGAAGCGCATGAAGTTTTCCACATACTCCGGCTTTCCCGCGAACCGCTTCCTCAGTTCCGGATTCTGCGTCGCAATCCCGGCAGGGCAGGTGTCCAGGTTGCATACGCGCATCATGACGCAGCCTAGCGCCACGAGCGGAGCGGTGGCAAAGCCATACTCCTCTGCTCCGAGCAGGGCAGCGATGGCGACGTCACGGCCGCTCATGAGCTTGCCGTCCGTCTCGATGCGCACTTTGTTTCTCAGCCCGTTCTTGATCAGGGTCTGGTGCGTCTCAGCTAGCCCAAGCTCCCACGGGAGCCCGGCGTTGTGAATGGAGCTTTTCGGCGCCGCGCCCGTGCCTCCGTCATAGCCGGAAATCAAGACGACCTGAGCGCCTGCCTTTGCGACTCCGGCCGCCACCGTGCCGACGCCCGATTCCGCTACCAGCTTCACAGTGATCCTCGCGTCCCTGTTCGCGTTCTTTAAGTCGTAGATCAGCTGCTCTAAATCCTCGATGGAGTAGATATCATGGTGCGGCGGCGGGGAGATCAAGGATACGCCCGGCGTGGAAAGCCTTGTCTTGGCAATCCAGGGATATACCTTTTTGCCCGGAAGATGCCCGCCCTCTCCCGGCTTCGCTCCCTGCGCCATCTTGATCTGGATCTCCTGGGCGCTGACTAAGTACTCGCTCGTGACGCCAAAGCGGCCGGATGCCACCTGCTTGATGGCGGAACAGCGGTTTACGGGGCTGTTTTTGCTGGCAATGCGCTCCGGATCCTCGCCGCCCTCCCCGGAATTTGATTTCCCGTGCAGACGGTTCATGGCAATGGCAAGCGTCTCATGCGCCTCCTTAGAGATCGAGCCGTAGGACATCGCGCCTGTCTTAAATCTGGTGACGATGGATTCCACGCTTTCTACTTCCTCGATCGGGACTCCTTTCTTCGGATAGCGGAAATCCATCAGGCCGCGCAGGGTGATCTTTGCCTCCTCTTCGCTGACCAGGTCCGCATACTGCCGGAACAGGCTGTAATCCCCCCGCCTGACCGCCTCCTGCAGCAGATGGATCGTGGCGGGATTGTAAAGGTGGGGATCGGCGCCGCTCCTCATCTTATGGCGCCCTCTGCTCTCTAACGTCAGATCCGTCTCCAATCCCAGCGGGTCATAGGCCGCGGAGTGCAGCTTGTTGACGTCCTCCTCGATATCCTTTAAGGTGATGCCTCCGACGCGGCTGACCGTATTGGTAAAATATCTGTCAATGAGGTTTTGGTCAATGCCGATGGCCTCAAAGATTTTAGATCCCTCATAGGACTGAATGGTGGAAATCCCCATTTTGGATGCGATCTTTACGATGCCGTTTAAGACCGCGTCATTGTAATCCTGCACGGCGGCATAATAATCTTTGTCCAGCATATGCTCATCGACGAGCTGCTTTACCGTATCCTGCGCTAAATACGGGTTGACCGCACAGGCGCCGTAGCCTAACAGCGCGGCAAAATGATGGACTTCCCTCGGCTCTCCCGATTCCAGGATCATCGCCAGAGCCGTCCTCTTTTTGGTCCTGACCAGATGCTGCTGCAAGGCGGAGACAGCCAGCAGGGACGGGATCGCCACATGGTTCTCGTCCACGCCGCGGTCGGAGAGGATCAGAATGTTCGCCCCGTCCCGGTATGCGCGGTCCGCTTCCATAAAGAGGCGGTCTAAGGCTTTTTCCAGCCTGGTATTCTTGTAATAGATGATGGGGAGGACCTCTACCTTAAATCCCTCCACGTTCATGGATTTGATCTTCATCAGATCCGTATTGGTGAGAATGGGGTTATTGACTTTTAACACCTGGCAGTTGACCGCCTTTTCCTCCAACAGATTGCCGTCCTCCCCGATATATACGGTGGTGGAGGTGACAACCTTCTCCCGGATCGAGTCGATGGGCGGATTGGTCACCTGCGCGAATCTCTGCTTGAAGTAATTAAAGAGCGGCTGCTGATCTTCCGCCAGCACTGCCAGGGAGGTATCGATCCCCATCGCGGAGGTCCCCTCTCCGCCGTTTTTCGCCATCGGCAGGATCGCGTCCTTTAACGATTCGTAGGTATACCCGAACGCTTTCTGCATTCTCTGCCGCTCTTCCCTGGTATACTCCGGCACGCGCTCGTTGGGTATTTTCAAATCCTTCAGCCGCAGCAGGTTCCGATCCAGCCACTCGCCGTAGGGCTGCTTGCCCGCGTAGGTTTCCTTCAGCTCATTGTCATCAATGACTCTTCCCTCCGCCGTGTCCACAAGAAGCATTTTGCCCGGGCGCAGGCGTTCTTTTGCCACGATCTTAGCGGGGTCAATGTCCAATACCCCCACCTCGGAGGAAAGGATCAGGTAATCGTCCTCGGTAATATAGTAGCGGGAGGGGCGCAGCCCGTTGCGGTCTAAGACCGCTCCCATCAGGTCCCCGTCGGAGAAAAGGATGGATGCCGGGCCGTCCCACGGCTCCATCATCGTTGCGTAATACTGATAGAAATCCTTTTTCTTCTGGGACATAATGTGGTTGTTTGCCCATGGCTCCGGTATCATGATCATGACGGCAAGAGGCAGATCCATGCCGCTCATCACTAAAAATTCCAGGGTATTGTCCAGCATGGCGGAATCCGATCCCTCGGTGTTGATGACCGGAAGGACTTTTTGAAATTCCCCCCTCAGGTATTCGGACTCCATCGTCTCTTCACGGGCCAGCATCTTATCGGCATTGCCTTTTATGGTATTGATCTCGCCATTATGTACGATGAATCGATTCGGATGGGCCCTCTCCCAGCTCGGGTTGGTGTTGGTGGAGAAACGGGAATGAACGGTCGCAATGGCCGATTCGTAGTCCTTATCCTGCAGATCCTTAAAGAACTGCCGCAGCTGCTCCACCAAGAACATCCCCTTGTAAACGATGGTCCTGCTGGACAAAGACACCACATAAGTGTCCTCATTGGACTGCTCAAAGACGCGCCTCGCCACATAGAGCCTGCGGTCAAAGGCAAGCCCCTCCTCCACGCCGGCAGGACGCTTCACAAACCCCTGCATGATGCACGGCATGCAGTCTACGGCCTTCTGCCCCAGCTTCGCGGGATCGATCTCTACCTCTCTCCATCCCAGGAAATCCATGCCTTCTTTTTGCACAATGACTTCAAACATCTTTTTTGCCTGGTTGCGTTTCAATTCATCTTGGGGGAAGAAGAACATGCCCACGCCGTACTCCCTCTCGTTCCCCAGTTCAATCCCCAATGGCTTTGTGACCTTGGAAAAGAATTTATGGGAAATCTGCAGAAGGATGCCGACTCCGTCTCCGGTCTTGCCCTCCGCGTCCTTTCCCGCCCTGTGTTTTAAATTTTCCACTATCCTCAGGGCATTTTCCACCGTCTCATGAGTCTTGATGCCCTTGATATTGACTACGGCGCCGATGCCGCAGCTGTCATGCTCATAAGCCGGGTCATACAGGCCGGCCCCGCCGCTGCCGGATGCCGAAAAACGGTTTAATGTATCTCTCATCTCCTACGTCCTCTCCATCTTTCCATCTTTTCATCTTTCCATTTCATACATTCCCAAACGGCTTTTTGCGTTTCAGAAGTGTCTTTTTCAGAAAAACAGTTGTCTTTCTCTGGCTTGCATCCCTTACTATACAACTTTTCGTTCCGTTTGTCTACCAGTTTTTTTCTTATATTTTCTGATAATATGTCAATTTATTATTTTAATTTATATTATCTGATTATATAAGTTATTTTTTATCTTAAAGCGCCTGATACAAACAATTCTTCACAAAAAAAGAGGCGCATTCTTTCAAATGATGATTGCACCTCTTTGTTCCCTCTTCCTTTTTATGAAATTGTGTTTCCTTTTGGAATTGTTTTTGCTTTTCTTATTATTTTCCTTTTCTTATTCTTTTCCTTTTTGAAATTTTTTACTTTTTTATTTTTTATGGCTG
>CAZAMD010000010.1:23135-26318 GCA_964486485.1 uncultured Roseburia sp.
CTTTTCTTATTCTTTTCCTTTTTGAAATTTTTTACTTTTTTATTTTTTATGGCTGCCGGGTCTGTGACGCCTGATATTCCTTCACCTGATACAAAATGAGGACCACCGCCACTGCTAAGGCTGCCAGGGTAAAGGCGATTCCCGCTGCCGTAGGTTCATAAGCGAAGGAAAGAATCTCTGTCTCCGTGCGCATCACAGCGACCGCGTTTGCCGTGATATGCCCCAGCAGCGGGGCGTAGAAATATCCTGTCTTTTCGTAGAGGAATGCCAGAAGAAGCCCTAACAGCGCGGCATAGAAAAACTGCACCAGATTGGCATGGACGACCCCGAAAATGAACGCGGAGATCAGCAGGGCTGCCCTTACGTCAAAGGATTCCCTCAGCCGGCGGTACACGACTCCCCGATACAGCAGCTCTTCCGCCAACGGAATGACTAGGCAGGAGCCTAACAGCTCAGGCAGCAGGCCGCCCCCGAAAAAGGACGCGTTAGCATTCTGAAAGCCCTCGGAAATCTGCACCATGGGCGTCATGGCGATCAGGTTGTTGACCGCTATGGCAGAGGCGCCCGCAGTCAGGATGACCAGGATGATATTTTTTACCTGCGCGCCGTCCAAACGGAATTTTCTGCCCTCCGATGCCGCCTCCCTCACCCGCTGATCCTGCATATAGAATTTTAAGATGAACGGGATGCTGATGGCTGCCGAGAGCGTCTGGCGCGTCATATAATTTTCTGTTGTAGTGACTCCGAACAATGCCTCTAAGCCAAAATACGCCAGGCTTGAGACGACATAATAGATAGCGATGGGATAGAGTATCTGCCAAAGCTCGAATCGTTTTTTCTCCTTTGCTGCCGCCAATATCGCTTCCTCCTTTTGCCTATTTCTTTGTTCCTTTCGTGTCGCGTCCCGCAAGCTTTAAGCGGTGCAGGGCGACGTTCTTCCCCTTTACCTCTATGGTCTGCTCTTCCCCGGCTCCCAGCAGATAGATCGCCAGGAGGGAATCCCCGGCGGAAAGCTTCATGCCGCGCACCCCCGCGGCGCCTTTCTTTTTCTCCGGTATGGAAGACGTATCGATCCGCAGAAAGTAATCCTTCTCGGAGCGCATGATCAGGGTTTCCTCCATCAGAAAGACTTTCACGAAAAGCACCTCGTCCCCTTCGTTTAGCTTGGTGGCGGCAGTGGTGCGCTTCGCCACATCAAATTCCATTCCGTCCACGATTTTCAACATGGCGTTTTTTGTCCCGAAAAGCACCCGGGAGCCGCTGATGGCTGACAGGTTGATGATATAGACAAAATTTTCCGTGCGGCTGTCGTAATTGCTAAGGTTATCTATGGGGATGCCCTTATCGCGGAATTTTCCAAAGGGCAGGTCTCGCACTTTCAGCAGGTGCATCTGTCCCGTGTTGGTGAAAATGCAGATCTTATCGGTATTCTTGCAGGCGATCACATAGCGGTTTTCCGCATCCGCCGCCTCTTTGTTCCTCTCATAGGCGGCTGTGTCAATGGTTTTGGCATAGCCGAAGCGGTCCATCAGAAATACGACGTCTGTCTCCTCTATCTTCTTCTCCTCCACGACCGCCTCCCGCAGGTTGTCGATGACGGTTTTCCTCGGACGGCCGTATTCTTTTTTATATCCCTCCAGCTCCCGGATGATCACCTTCGCCATGGCGGGACGGCTGCCCAAAATCTCCTCATAGCGCGCGATGTTCCCGATGGTTTCCTCATGCTCCTTCATCAGAGTCTCGACTTCCAGCCCGATCAGCTTCTGTAAGCGCATCCCTAAGATCGCTGTGGTCTGCCGCTCCGTGAAGCAGAGCTTTGCCGCCTGCTTTTTCGATCTTTCCGAGCGGAAAGCGATATTGCCTGTCACGCCCCCTGTCAGGCAGGCTCTCGCATCCGCTACATTCTTGCTCCCCCGCAGGATCTCAATGATGAGATCGATCACATCGGTCGCTTTGATCAATCCCTCCTGGATTTCTTTTTTTTCTGTTTCTTTGGCCAGGAGCGTCCTGTATTTTCTGGTAGCGATCTCATACTGGAAATCCACATGATGGCGGATGATCGGCACGATCCCCATGGTTTCCGGCCTTCCCTCCGCCACTGCCAGCATATTGACTCCAAAGGTATCTTCCAGCTTCGTCTTTTTGTAGAGCAGGTTTTTTAAATGCTCCACATCGGCGCCTTTCCGCAGCTCTAGGACGATGCGGATGCCCTCCTTGGAGGACTGGTTGGTGATGTCTACGATGTCACTGGTCTTTTTGCTCTCCACAAGGCTGTATACATCATTCAAAAACTTCCCGATGCCCGCTCCGATCATGGGATAGGGGATTTCCGTGATGACAAGGCGGTCTTTTTTCCCTTTGCCCTGCTCTAGTTCCACCTTCCCCCGTATCTTGATCTTTCCCATGCCGGTGGAATAGACCGCTAAGAGCTCGTCCTTGTTTGCCACGATCCCTCCGGTGGGGAAATCCGGCCCTTTCACATACTGCATCATCTGCTCCGTGTTGATGTCGGGATCTTTCATATAGGCAATGACGCCGTCGATGACTTCCCCGAAATTGTGCGGCGGGATGCTGGTGGTCATGCCCACCGCAATGCCCTCCGAACCGTTTAAGAGAAGATTTGGCACCTTCACCGGCAATACCTCCGGCTCTTTTTCCGTCTCATCAAAATTCGGCACAAAGTCCACGACATTCTTATCCAGATCCGACAGATAGGCCTCCTGCGTGATCTTCTTAAGGCGCGCTTCGGTATAGCGCATCGCCGCCGCCCCGTCCCCCTCGATAGAGCCAAAGTTCCCGTGGCCGTCCACCAGGGGCACGCCCATTTTAAAATCCTGGGCCAGCACGACCAGTGCGCCGTAAATGGAGCTGTCTCCATGCGGATGATATTTACCCATGGTATCGCCGACAATGCGGGCGCTTTTCCGGTAAGGCTTGTCATACCGGATGCCAAGCTCATGCATGTCATACAGGGTCCTCCTTTGTACCGGTTTCAGCCCGTCCCTCACGTCCGGGAGGGCGCGCGCCACAATGACGCTCATGGCATAGTCGATATAAGACTTCTGCATGAGTTCTGAATATTCCGTGCGGATGATCTGTTCTTCCTCTCTCATTGATCCATTGACCTTTCTGTAACTGATTCCTGACTGCGTTCCTTCCGCGCTTCTCCCGCGCTATACGTCC
>CAZAMD010000010.1:26418-46860 GCA_964486485.1 uncultured Roseburia sp.
GCTTCTCCCGCGCTATACGTCCAGCGCGGCATCCCTGGCATGTTCGTAGATGAACATTTTCCGGGGAGGCACATCGTTGCCCATGAGAAGCTCCGTAATGTCAGATGCCATTCTCCCATCCTCGATCTCAATGCGTTTTAAGATCCGTGTTTTGGGATTCAGCGTCGTCTCCCAAAGCTGCCCGGCATCCATTTCTCCCAGCCCCTTATAACGCTGCAGCGTAAAGCTGCCCTTATGGCTCCTTCGGTATTTTTCCAGCGCTTCGTCATCATAGAGGTATTCTTCCTCCCCCTTTTCCGGAATCGCCTTATAAAGCGGGGGCATCGCCACATAGACGTGTCCCTGGTAGATGAGTTCCGGCATAAAGCGGTAAAACAGCGTCAGCAGCAGGGTGGAGATATGGGCGCCGTCCACATCGGCGTCCGCCATGATGATGATTTTATCGTAGCGGAGCCTTGTGATGTCAAAGTCGTTGCCATACCCCTCGGAAAAGCCGCATCCAAAGGCATTGATCATGGTTTTGATCTCCGCGTTGGCCAGGATCTTATCTATGCTGGCTTTCTCCACATTCAAGATCTTCCCCCGGATCGGCAAGATCGCCTGGAAGCTCCTGTCTCTTGCCGTCTTCGCGGAGCCTCCCGCGGAATCTCCCTCCACAATGAAGATCTCACAGATTGAGGCGTCCCTGCTTTCGCAGTTTGCCAGCTTCCCGTTGGAATCAAAGGAAAATTTCTGTTTCGACAAAAGATTCGTCTTTGCTTTCTCCTCCGTCTTACGGATCTTCGCGGCTTTCTCGGCACAGGAAATGACGGTTTTTAACGTCTCCAGGTTTTTATCAAAGTATAACTGGATCTCATCTCCGGTCACTTTTGCCGTTACCCGGGAAGCATCCTGATTGTCGAGCTTCGTCTTGGTCTGCCCCTCAAAACGGGGATCCGGATGCTTGATGGAGATGACCGCCGTCATGCCGTTCCTGACGTCCGCCCCTGTAAAATTGGCGTCCTTTTCTTTTAAAATGCCAAGCTCTCTGGCATAGGCGTTGATGACGGTGGTAAATACGGTTTTAAATCCCGTGATGTGGGTCCCCCCCTCCGCATTGAAGATGTTGTTGCAGAATCCCAGTATATTTTCGTGGAATTCGTTTGTATATTGAAAGGCTGCCTCCACCGTGATCTGCTCCATCTCGCCTTTAAAATAGACCACGTCATGGAGCGTCTCCGCGTTTTTATTGATGTCCTTGACAAAACCGATGATCCCCTCCGGCTCATGGTACACGATGCGCTCCGCCGTTTCCTCCCTGCGGTCCTCATAGACGATCGTAAGTTCTGGATTTAAGTAGGCCGTCTCGTGCATGCGGCTCTTTACCTCGTCTTCCTTAAACTGGGTCTTTTCAAAGATCTCCGGATCCGGAAGAAAGTTGACCTTTGTCCCTGTGTTCTTGGTCTTTCCGATCTTAGGGAGCAGGCCGTTTTCCAGCTCCACCACCGGAATCCCCCGCTCATAGCGGTCATGGTGGACGAAGCCGTCCCTGCTGATCTCCACATCCATATAGGTGGAGAGGGCATTGACGACAGAAGAGCCTACCCCATGAAGCCCGCCGCTCGTCTTATAGGCAGAATCATCAAATTTTCCTCCGGCATGGAGGGTCGTGTAGACGATGCGCGCCGCAGAAACGCCTTTCGCGTGCATTCCCACCGGAACCCCCCTGCCGTTATCCTCCACCGTACAGGATCCGTCCGCCTCTAAGGTTACATGAATGGTATCGCAGGCTCCGGCAAGATGCTCATCCACGGCATTGTCCACGATCTCATAGATCAGGTGGTTCAAGCCCCTTCTTGACACGCTCCCGATATACATTCCCGGACGCTTCCTGACTGCCTCGAGTCCTTCTAAAACCGCAATGCTATGCTCATCATAAGATGTCTGTTTTGCCATAAACTAATCCTCCATGTCAGAGCAGTTTGCTGCGATGACACGCGATGAGAAATAAAACTGTTCAAACAGTTCGCAGGCGGTTTCTCATCTGCGCTCAAAGCAAATTTGAGGCTCTGACCCAAATATGCGACGGACCATCCGCAATCCGTGTGATGTTTCCATCGATTCTTCTTTCCGCCGTTAATGCCGGCGGCACAGATTGCCAGCTGGAACATAAGGCGCCACGCCTATATCCCAGCGGATTGTCCCTCCGCTTTCTGATCATTCATATGCGCGAGTACCATAAGCGCGATCTTAAAGGTCATCGCATCGTCAAAGCGGCGGATATCCAAGCCTATCAGCTTTTCCAGGCGCTCAAGACGGTACACCAGCGTGTTTCTGTGTATGTAGAGCTGCCGCGCCGTTTCTGAAATATTCAGATTGTTCTCAAAGAACTTCTGTATGGTGACGGTTATCTCCTCATGAAAGATATCCGGTACCGCCTCGCCGAACACTTCGTGAATGAACATTTCGCACAGGCTCATGGGAAGCTGGTAAATGAGCCTTCCTATGCCGAGACAGCTGTACGCGACCGTCTCCCGCTCCGCGTAGAAAATCTTCCCCACCTCTAACGCCATTTTTGCCTCCTGGTAAGAGCGAGCGATATCCTGCAGATTGCATACCCTGTTTCCATAGCCGACGCGCACCTTTACCATGGCCTCCGTGTTCATGTTGTCCACGATCATATCTGCCAGGGTCTGCAGCTTCGCTTCCTCCATGTCCCGGACGTCTTTGATCAGCACGATGCTCTGCTCGTCCACCTCCGTGACGTAGTCTCCTGTTTTTGCGGCAAAAAGGTTTTTCACCAGCTCCACCGCAGAAGAATCTTTTTTGCTCCCCAGGTCAATGACAAACACGACCCGCTCCGTCTGCTCCACATGAAGCTTTTTCGCCTTGTTATACATATCCACCACGAGCAGATTGCCCAGCAGTATGTTCTGCATGAAATTGTTGCGGTCAAACTGCTCCCGGTAAACTTCCGCCATCCTGCGTATCTGGCAGGCTGCCAGCCGCCCCACCATATAGGCATCCTCCGCGGAAGCTTTTGCCAGCAGGACATATTCCGCCTCCCCCTCCACGATCACCTTAAAAAAGTGAAATCCCGCCAGCATCTGGCTCTCCGCCATGGATTCCGCGAAAGTCCTTACCGCCTCCTCGAAATCCCCTTCGGGGGAAAAGGTAGCGGCAACGGGCTTTCCTTTCTCCGTATACAGTGCCAGGTCTATTCTGGATATGTCTTTGATCTCATCAAGCGCTGCTTGAAGCTTATGATTTGAAATCATCGTAAACCCTTTCTTATCCATCTCCATTTGAAACGCACAAAAACTGGGTACATGCCTTGTACCCAGTCTTTATTTATGATTGTCTGTTTAATTTTACCGAATCAGTTGGTAATTGTCAATTCTGTTTCTTTGTTGAATACATGAATTTTCTCCGGATCAAGCGCCAGCCTGATGTGGTCGCCCATACGCGCGGTCGTTCTGGAGTCAACCTTCGCGGTCATGTTCGCGCCCGCTGCCTTGAAGTATAACAATACCTCGGAACCCAATAACTCGTATCCGGTGATATCCGCCTCAAACGTGCAGTCCTTGTGCGCTTCGATCTCAATCTCAGAATCGCCGATGTCTTCCGGTCTGATGCCCATGATGACGGTTTTGCCGTTGCATCCTGCATCCGCAACTTTCTTTGCTTTTGCCGGAGGCAGCACAATGGAAGTATTGTCAAAGGTGAGGGTCACTTTCTCCCCCTCTACTTTGCATTTCGCTTCCACGAAGTTCATCTGCGGAGATCCGATGAAGCCAGCAACGAATAAATTGTCCGGCTCGTTGTATAATTTCTGCGGAGAATCCACCTGCATGATAACGCCGTCTTTTAATACGACAATCCTGGTACCTAAGGTCATAGCCTCGGTCTGGTCATGGGTAACGTAGATGATGGTCGCTTTTAACCTGTGGTGCAGCGCGGAAATCTCAGAACGCATCTGCACACGCAATTTTGCGTCCAGGTTGGATAGCGGCTCGTCCATAAGGAATACCTTCGGATTACGGACGATCGCACGGCCCATGGCAACACGCTGTCTCTGTCCGCCGGACAAAGCCTTCGGCTTACGGTCTAACAGTTTCTCAAGGTCAAGGATCCTGGCAGCCTCTTCTACTTTTTTCTTGATCTCGTCCTTTGGAACTTTTCTCAATTTTAATCCGAATGCCATATTGTCAAATACGGTCATGTGCGGATACAGAGCGTAGTTCTGGAACACCATCGCGATATCTCTGTCTTTCGGCTCTACATCGTTCATCAATTTTCCATCGATTTTAAACTCGCCGGAAGAAATCTCCTCCAGGCCGGCGATCATACGGAGCGTGGTAGACTTACCGCATCCAGAGGGTCCTACGAAGATGATGAACTCCTGGTCTTCTACTTCGAGATTGAAGTCTTTTACGGCCTCAAAACCGTTTGGATAAACCTTGCAAATGTTTTTTAATGATAAACTTGCCATTGATCCTATTACCTCCTGAAATGTTTTACATTTTTTGATGACTCTACTATACCGAAAAATCAAAAAAAACGCCATGTCTCTCCTACACAAAGAATATTTCATTTTCTTGTAGGATATCACAGCGTTTCTCAGACGTTTTTCCATGTTCCGTCAAAATGACGGATTATGCCGGATTTTTTATGCAATCCGACGAAGGCTGCAAATTTACAAGCTTACAGACGGGAATATCCAAATCCGTTTACCACCGCCTCTAAGCGCTCCCCTTTCTTGCAGAAAGGGCATTCCTCCGCGGTAAACGCCATGTACCCCGGCAGATCCTTTTCGGTAAACATGCTTTCTATCTTCCTGTCGTCTACGCGCTTTACGGTACTGAATACAGATGCCACAGCCTCCACCTGGCCTCCATAATAGCGGATGCCCTCTAAGCTGCGCCGCACGGTCTTTCCTGTGGTCACGGTGGCGCACAGAAGAATGACGTGCTTGTTATAAATGCTGGGCTTGATATTGTCCCTAAACAGCATCTGGTTATTGGCGTTGATCTCCGGGCTTACCACATAGATGGTCTTATGCAGGTTGGTGGACATAAAGTCTCCCTTTTCAAAAGCCTCCGCCAGGAAAGCGCCGATCACCTCCGTCCCGTCCATGCAGACAATGGTATCTGTGTAAGACAGGCTGCCGATCCGGTGATAGAGGACTCCGGCAACCTCCTTTGCCTCCTGCACCCTGGTCTTTAGGCCCGTGACATCAATGTAATAATTGATGTGGGAGTGACTGGTAGCAAAGTGTCCCGGAATCGCATGAAGCGCTACTTTGCTGCTTTCATTTGAATAAAACTTTACCATGTTGTTTTCCATAGCCATAGCTCTCCTTTCTTTTTCCCTCAGGCTTTTCGGTTTTTTCCTGTCTTTTTTTCCCTCAGGCTTTTCGGTTTTTCCTGTCTTTTTTCCCTCGGGCTTTTCGGTTTTTCCTGTCCTTCATGGATCCTCAATGGATCCCCGTGCTGCCGATGCCGCCGCGGTTTTTATTGTCAAGGCTTTCCACCTCTTCAAACACGATCCTAGGCTGATGCTTCTGGATCCGGAACTGGCAGATCCTGTCATTGATATGGATCTCCGTATCTCTCAGGGCAAGAACCGGCATCTTATACACGTCCCCATCGCCGCAGTAGCTCTCGTCAATGACCCCCATATGATTGGTCTGTATAATGCCGAAATTTTTGTATGTGGAGCTTCTGGGGACGATCACAGCCTCATATCCCGCTGGAAGCTCCATAGAGATCCCAAGGCTGATGAGTCTGTATTCCCCCTTTTTTAACACGGCGTCCTCCGCCGCCCTTAGATCGATCCAATCGCTTTTGCCCGCGATGTATTCCAATTTACGGATTTTGTCTGAATGGTATTTTATTTTGATTATCTCCTGCTCCATGTCGTCCCCTTCCGGTGAGATTTCGGTGAGATTTCTCGCGCTCTTACGCTTCCCACTCTAAGCCGCTGTACTCGGCGCGGCGCTCGCGCCGCATGAGTTCCTGAAATGCCTCGCCCGCCGGCTTATCCTCAAACAGCACCTGATTCACCGCTTCCACGATGGGCATCCTCTCCCCGTATTTTTCCGCCAGCGCTTTCGCCGCTTTCGCGGAATAAATGCCCTCCACGACCATTTTCACTTCCTCAGTCGCCTGCTTCATGGTGTAACCCTGCCCGATCAGCATTCCCGCTTTCCGGTTCCTGCTGTGCTTGCTCTCACAGGTGACGATCAGATCGCCGATTCCGGTAAGCCCGCTTAAGGTTTCCGGCTTTGCCCCCATTTTCAAGGCAAGGCGCTCGATCTCCGCGATGCCCCTGGTAATCAGCGCCGCTTTCGTATTGTCCCCGAATCCTAATCCGTCCGACATTCCCGCCGCCAGCGCGATGACGTTTTTCAAAGAGCCGCCAAGCTCCATTCCGAGCATATCCGGGCTTGTATAGACACGGAACACTTCGTTCATAAAAAGATCCTGCACACGCTCCGCCACCTCTTTCTTCCTGGCTCCCGCCACCACGGTAGTAGGGATTGCTCTTCCCACTTCCTCCGCATGGCTTGGCCCGCACAGCACCGCGACCTCTGCTTTCGGTATCACCTGCTCTACAATATCAGAGATGGTCATAAGCGTTCCTTCCTCGATGCCCTTTGCCACGCACACGATGACCTGGCCTTCCTCCACAAAAGGCTTCATGCGCTCTGCCGTGCTTCTTGTAAATACGGATGGCACCGCCAGCACAAGAAACTCCTTCCCGCAGACTGCCTCCCGCAGGTCTGTGGTATAGCAGATCTCCTCCGGCAATTTCACGCCCGGAAGCTTCTCCACATGCTCATGCTTTTCTTTCAGCATCGCAATCTCAGATTCCATGACAGACCAGAGCGCCACCTCATGGCCGTTGGTGTGTAAGACCAGGGCAAGCGCGGTCCCCCAGCTTCCCGCTCCGATCACAGCCGCTTTTCTTTTCATGCAATCTCCTCCCTTCTATGCATTTTCATTCTTTTTTCATGCCGAATTTATTTTCTTTCCCCGTCAGAAGCCTTTTGATGTTCTCTCTGTGGCGCCAGAGTCCCATCAGCGTAAAGCAGGCGCTGACAATGTAAAACTCTGGAAGATACTCCTCCCCTACCTTAAGATACCCCAGATTCCCGAAAAGGATCACCTGGATCAGATAAGCCGTGATCACCAGGATCGATCCCAGGGATACATATCTTGTGATTGCCACCGCGGCAATAAACAAGATCAGGCAGACCGGAGCGGCCAGGGGACAGACCGCTAAGATCATGCCGGAAGTGCAGGCAATCCCTTTCCCTCCTTGAAATTTCAGATAAAAAGGAAAATTATGCCCTAAGACCGCTCCAAATCCCGCGTAAAGGTCTAAGACCTTGATCGCCTCCGGATAGCGGTCCCTCAGCGCAAAATGAATGATCGCCACGGATATGATCGCTTTGAACAGATCCCCGAGAAAGGTGATCAGCCCCGCTTTCCATCCCAGCACCCTAAGGCTGTTGGTGGTCCCAGCATTCCCGCTGCCCTGCGTGCGGATATCCACGCCGTGGAGCCTGCCATAGAAATACCCTGTCTGGATCATTCCCAACGCATATCCCACTGCTAATGCCGCCAGTCTTGCCACAATCATGTTTTCCCTTCCTTTCTCTCCCGGATGATGAATTTCAGCGCTGTTCCCCGGAAGCCGAATGCATCACGGATCTTGTTTTCCAGATAACGCGTATAAGAAAAGTGCATAAGTTCCTTATCGTTGACAAACACCACAAAGGTGGGAGGCTTTACTGACGCCTGGGTGATATAATATATCCTTAACCGCTTCCCTTTGTCTGAGGGGGGCTGCTGCAGGGCCACCGCCTCCGCTACGATCTCGTTGAGCACGCCGGTCGCCACGCGCATGCTGTTGTTTGCAATGACCGCGTCGATCATTTCAAATAATCTGTTTAACCGCTGCCCTGATTTTGCGGAGATAAACAGGATTTCCGCATAGGGCATGAAGCTTAAGACCTGCCGGATTTTTTCGGTGTGCCTGTAGATGGTCTTATCGTCTTTTTCGATGGCGTCCCATTTGTTCACGGCAATGATAATGCCTTTCCCCCGCTCGTGGGCGATCCCCGCGATCTTTGCATCCTGCTCCGTCACTCCTTCCGTGGCGTCGATCACGATAATGCAGACGTCCGCGCGCTCTACGGCGGTGACGGCGCGGATGATGCTGTAACGCTCGATCTCTTCCTTGATCTTATTCTTCCGCCGCAATCCCGCCGTATCTATGAATATGTATTCTCTGCCGTTGTATCTAACGTTTGTGTCAATGGCATCTCTGGTAGTCCCCGCGATATCCGATACAATGGTGCGGTCTTCCCGCGCCAGCTTGTTGATAAGGGAGGATTTCCCGACGTTCGGCTTTCCGATGATGGCGACCTTTGGCCTGTCATCCTCCTCTTCTTCCCCGCTGTAATCCTGGAAATATTTCACCACTTCATCGAGCATATCGCCAAGCCCCAGCTTGGAAACCGCGGAAATGGGATAGGGATTGCCGATGCCAAGGCTGTAAAATTCATATACATCCGGCATGTATTTTTCAAAGCTGTCCACCTTATTGACCACGAGGACCACCGGCTTCCCTGAGCGGCGCAGCAGATCCGCCACTTTGGAATCAGCGTCCTGCAGTCCCTGCCTTACATCTGTGATGAAGAGGATCACATCCGCGGAGGCTATGGCGATCTCCGCCTGCTCCCGCATCTTAGATAAGATGACGTCCTTGCTCTCCGGCTCGATGCCTCCGGTATCGATCATGGTAAATTCATAATTCAGCCAGGACACTTCCGCATAAATGCGATCTCTTGTAACACCCGGCGTATCCTTTACAATGGAAATCCGCTCCCCCGCCAGTGTGTTGAATAATGTGGATTTTCCCACGTTGGGGCGGCCTACGATTGCTACTACTGGTTTACTCATTTTTTCACTCTTCCCCCATTCCTTTTACCGCTGGCGTCAAAACAGCATTGCTCGCAGCAGATCCTGACCGCTTGATTCTACAATATCTATCTCCACTTGTAAAGCGGTTTTCAGTTCGCTTAAGGTCATGCCGTCCAAAAAGACTTCCTCGCCGCTCCGCAGCAGGCTGCAGGGCAGAAGCAGTTTCTCCCCCAGCTCCCTCCCCCTTAGCTGCGCCCTGATATCCTGGCCTGTCAATAATCCAGACACCGTGATCCTTTCTCCGAAAAAGTCGTTGCGGATGGGATAGACCCTGATGTCATAATCGGGAAAGCGCTCCATGCACGCCTCTGCCAGCTGCTTTATAAAGGGCGCCGCCAGATATCCGGTGGCAAGGGAACGCTTGCGGGGAAGGCGCTTATCCGGCTCTCTTTGCAGCGCCTCTAAGGCGTTCCGAAACTCGTCTAAGAGCAGGCGCATCATGCCCACTCCGTTCTCCAGCTGGATATACCCGTCATAATTGTCCTCCTCCGGCAAGTCCCGTCCTGCTAAGAGATACCATTCGTCACTGGCATGGATAAAGTGGGTGCCATGGCGCTCCATGCATATCCGCTGCCACTTGTGGACCATATCCAGCACCTCTTCTGCCTCCTCCCTGCCAAAGGGTTCTAACGGGTAGAGCCCTTCCCTGTATTTAGAAAGCCCCACCGGCACCACCGACACGCTTTCCATATAGGGAAGGTATTTTGACAGATCCTGAATGGAACGCTCTAGCTCCGCCCCGTCGTTGACTCCTTTGCAGAGGACGATCTGTCCGTTCATCTCAATGCCCGCCTCATAAAGCCTGTCTATTTTTTTTAGGGCTTCCCCCGCAAAGCGGTTGTTGAGCATTTTGCAGCGCAGGCTGGGATTGGTGGTCTGCACAGAAATATTTATGGGAGCCAGCTTATAATCGATGATCCTCTGCAGATCCCTGTCTTTCATATTCGTCAGGGTCACATAATTCCCCTGCAGGAAAGAGAGCCTGGAATCGTCATCCTTAAAATAAAGGGTTTCCCTCATTCCTTTTGGCAGCTGGTCAATGAAGCAGAAAATGCACCGGTTGCGGCAGGATTTATAGTCGTCCATCAGCCCGTTTTCAAAGGAAAGCCCCAGATCCTGCCGGTAATCTTTCTCGATCTCATACTCCCACTGCTCCCCGTCGGGTTTCTCGATGAGCGCCACTAAATAATGGTCGTTTATCAGATAGTGATAATCGAAAACATCCTCTATCTCTTTGCCGTTGATGCTAAGAAGCGCATCTCCCGGCTCTATCTCTAATTCCTCCGCGATACTGCCCGGTTCTACCCGGTCTATGACATGCCGTTTTTTCACCATACAAATCCCCATTGATCCTTGTGATTCCCTCTTCCTCAGCTTCCGTATGCACATAGTTTACAATAAAAAAGGCGGAATGACAACTCCTCCCGCCTTTTCTCCGCACGGATTTTCCCCTACTGCTCCTGATATGAAAACGCATCGCGGATCAGGGTCAGCTCCTGCCCCAGCACGGCCGCCACATCAAACCGGCAGGGCGTACTCTCCCCATAGCCGCGGGTCAGGCAGTAATAGGACGCCGTCCTGCTGATGGCGCGCTGCTTTTTTTTCGTTACCGCCTCAAGGGGGCTGCCTTTCCTCCCACTGCTCCTGTATTTGACTTCCACAAACACCAGGTACTGTCCCTCCCGGGCGATCACATCGATTTCCCCCAGCCGGCACCGGAAATTGTATTCCAATATCTCATATCCCAAAGAGCGCAGACGGTCCCCCACCCATTTTTCATAGGCGCTGCCCACCGCCCGGCTGTTCTTTCTCTCCCCCAAGCCGCGTTTCTCCTTTTCCCCCTTCGCTGATGCTTCCGCCATGTCACAGCAGGCCTGCTTTGTTTAATTTTGCCTTCATTCGGTCCATGTCGTCCACAAATACGAGGATCTCCGCCACCACATCATACAATTCCGGCGGTATGGCGTCTCCGATCTCCAATTTCGACAGGGTCTCAGCCAGCTTGTTGTCCTTATAAAAAGGGACGTCGTTTTCTTTGGCTGTCTGTATGATGCGCTCCGCCACCTCGCCTTTTCCCGTGGCAAGGATCTTCGGCGCCGTGTCTCCCGGCTCATAGGCAAGGGCGACCGCGGTTTTCGTTTTTTGTTTTTCTTCTTTTTTCACCGGAACCCTCCTATGCTTTCACATCAAACGAATAGCGGTGCAGCGTTCCCGCCGGCGGCATATCCTTCTGCAGGAAATCTTCCACGAAATCCACCTGTTTTTTCTCATGGCTGACAGAGACACTGCAGGTATATCCCTTATTTTTCAGCCGTTTTTCCAAGACCGGCAGATGCTTTTCTATCAGATGGTAAGCGTCGTCATTGTCTATGTAAAAAGCCGTTATGACATTTTTGCGGAGCATCTTCACGGAAACATCCGTAGACCCCAGATTCTCCAGATCCAGATGCAAAAACGCGGTCAGCTCCGCGTCCGGATCCCGCAGGTTTTTTTTGTTGGTATAGACATAAAGCTCGCTTGAGGCGTTCTGCCCGGTTAATTTCAAAGGAACCTGCACATAGGTGTAGATCTGATTGATCTGATTCATAAATTCAATGCTGCCCCGCACCTCGGACGCCGTGTTCGCAAAGCTGCTCTCCGAAACGCCGGCCATCCGCAGCGCGTGTTCCATCTGCTTCATCTGGGTCTCCATCCGCTCATAGAGCTGGCTGATCTTATTTTCTTCTTTCAGCTCTCCCGGCTTTAACAGCCATTGCTCTTCCACCATGTTTTTTAACAATGCCTGAAATTCCCTGCTGGCAAACAGTTTCGGCACTCCCGAAAACCCGAACTGGCCATTCTGCTTTAACGCATCCCGCACAAGGTTTAAAAACTGGGATGCAGTCAGGTTTTTGTTCAGATCCGTATCTGCCATGGGAGCCTTATCCTCTGCCATCAGGCGGGCCATTCCCTGCCCCACTTCCTCATCCAGCATGGTATTGACGAACATCTCCCCCTCGCCGGCGTTCTGGAAAATCTCGCTATTTCCCGCCAGCGTGGGAATGTTCTGCAGCAGCTGCTTTAAATTTTCCATCTGCTTGCCGTCTAAGAGCTGCTCTAAGGTCTGAGGCGGAGCGGCCAGCTGGCGCTCCGGCGCTCCCGCCGCCGTCCTAAGCGCTCCGTCCGCGGCGGCATCCCCCTCCGGGATCCCCCCTGCCGCCGCGGGCGCTTTCCCGCCGTCCATCCCGGCATTCTGCGGCAGCTCTTCTAAAACGCCCTCTTTCACCGGCGCGTTTTCTCCCCCCGCCATGTTTCCGATCCCTTCCCCCGCCACAGGATTTTCCGCCGGAAAGGCCGGCTCTCCCCCCTGCTGCAGGATATCCAGCACCTGGCTGTAAAGGAGAAACGCCTCCGGGGCAGGCAGCGTTTCGCTGCCCAGGATCTGGGCAAGCTGCCCTATCGCCTGTTCCACTTCTCCTAAAATGGCATGCTGGTTTGCCATATAAGCTTCAAACTGGGCCGCCATCTCCGCGCTGACCGGCAAGCCTATCTTAGTCATCTGAACTAAAGTGGACACGTTCACATCGGGATGATTGTTCAGCACCCGCGCCATGTCAAGAAGCCCCTGCTTGCCGATGGACATCTGCTCCCGCATCATGGCGTCCACCATGGCGACGCTCCGCTCTGTCGCCGGGATCCCCGCCGCGGAAAGGGCGTTGAGCAAAATCGGATTGTTTCCCCCGCTCTCTGTCATATAAGGCTTGATCGACACCGTAGTTCCGTCATTGGAGCGCACCTGAAAAAACATAGAGTCTCCCTCATGAAGACTGACCTTGCCGTCTAAGCGGGCGGAAATCATCTGTCCGTTGCTCAATGCCAGTGTGACCCTGCCGTTTTTTACGCTGCTGACCGTTCCCTCAAAGATGCTTCCGGCCTCTAGCTCGCCGACGGCAGATACCAGTTTCCCCACACTCTGCGCATTGCGCAGCTCTTCCGTACTGTTGCTGACATTTCGATTGTATTGCCCGAGCATATCTGATATCCGCATCTGTCTCCTCCTCTGACTGGCTACACAAAATTTCTGATAAAACTTGCCCGGTGGACCGGCGATGGCCCATAGGCCTTTAATGCCCGGATATGGTCTTTGGAACCGTATCCCTTGTTGGAGGCAAACCCGTATTCCGGCATGAGTTTATCGTATTCCACCATCAGGCGGTCCCTTGTCACCTTTGCCAGAATGCTGGCGGCTCCGATGGAGATGCTTTTGGCGTCGCCTTTGATGATGGGAACCTGACGGATGGATACCCCCGGTATCGTCACCGCATCATTTAATAATATATCGGGCTTTACTTTCAATTTGCTTATAGCTTCCCGCATGGCTTCATAAGTCGCCTGAAGGATATTGATCTCATCGATCCGTTCGGGAGACGCCATGCCGATCCCCGTGGCGACCGCTTTCTCCATGATGACCTCATAAAGCTCTTCCCGTCTTGACTCCGACAGTTTTTTGGAATCGTTGATATATAAGATATCACAGTCCTTTGGCAGAATGACGGCTCCCGCCACCACAGGGCCTGCCAGGGGGCCTCTCCCCGCCTCGTCGATGCCGCAGAGATACCCGAAAGCCGCATATTCCTTTTCGTATCTCTTTAGATGCTCGATCCGCGCCAGTTCCGCCTCCCGATCCCGCAGCCGCTTTTTCGCCCGCTCCACAAGCTTTGCGGCTCCGGCGCGTCCGTCCTTCTCATACTGTTCTATAAAATGAGGCAGCATGGAATCCTCTGCTGCCTGTAGCTCCTCTTTCATCTGTCCGATTTTTTTCTCTGCCATAGATCTCCATGCCTTTCTCTGCCTGTAGCTTTCTGTCAGGATTCCTTCCGATCGCCTTGCCTGTGATCCACCAGGCCGATCCTCTCCAGTGGAAGGATCCGAAAATAAGCCCTTCCGATAATGTCCTCCCTCTGTACCAGACCGACTCTCCCGTCCCGGCTGTCCATGCTGTTGTTCCGGTTATCTCCCATGACAAAGTATTCGCCATCGCCGATCCGTATCTCCTCCCCCGCCATGCCTGCGGAGTCAATGACTTCCTTGCCATAGGACTCTGACATGCGCGCCCCGTTGATGTAGATGCCGCCCTTTTCATCGATCCGCACGCGCTCCCCCGGCATCCCGATGATCCGCTTGATATAGTACACTCCGTCCTCCTGCGGAAACACGATGATATCAAAGCGTTCCGGTTCCCTCCACCGATAGGTAAGCTTATCCACGATCAGGCTGTCGCCGTCACAGAGCGCAGGCTCCATGGAGGCGCCGCTCACCAAAGTGCGCTGCCCTGCGAATTGTATCAGGAAAAAGGTCAGTCCCGCTACGGCCGCCGCATAGAGGAAAAACTCCACTGCTGCTTTTTTGCCATTTGATTCACTCATGCTCCCACATTTCCTCATCCGGCAGATCGATGGTGATCCTGCCTAGCTTCCCACTGCGAAATTCATCTATCACCAGCGCTGCCGCTTTGCTGTAATCCAGCTCATTTCCTCTGGCGACGCATTTCCGGTTTTCCGCGATCCGCTCCAGGATTTCCAAAGGCTCTCCCTCCTCCTCTGCCTGGTAGCGTCCCGTAAGGATGCCCGGATACGTCTCCTTTAATATCCCTATCAATGCCAGCGCCAGTTCATCCATGTTTAAAATCTCATCTTTTATCGCGCCGGTCAGCGCCAGCCGGAGCCCCACCGTCTGATCCTGGAATTTCGGCCAGAGGATCCCCGGCGTGTCCAAAAGCTCCACGTTCTTATTTAACCGGATCCACTGTTTCCCTTTTGTGACCCCCGGCTTATTTCCTGTCTTGGCGCAGGCTTTTCCCGCGTAGGAATTGATAAAGGTAGATTTGCCCACATTCGGGATCCCTGCCACCATGGCACGCACCGGGCGATTCAAGATCCCCCTTTTCCTGTCGCGCTCTATCTTTTCCCTGCATACCTCCATCACCACATTGGAGACGTTCTTCATCCCCGCTTTGCTCCTGGAGTCCAGGCATACCGCGAAATAACCCTTATTGCGGAAAAATCCCAGCCATTCCTGATTTTTTTTCTCATCCGAAAGGTCGGATTTGTTCATCAGGATCAGGCGGTATTTCTGTTTGCCCAATTCGTCAATGTCGGGATTGCGGCTGCTCAAAGGGATCCTCGCATCCACCAGCTCTATGATCAAGTCTACCAATTTTATATCTTCCTGCATCTGGCGTTTTGCTTTCGTCATATGCCCCGGATACCACTGATACTGCATACGCTCCTCATTTCCGCGGATATTCCCGCTCGATCAGATAAATCCAAAATCTCTCAGGGAAGCCGCCCGGAACCAGGCTTTCCCTATGATATATCCTTTTTTGATATTTCCAATATTGGCATAGCGGCTGTCCTCGCTGTTATTGCGGTTGTCGCCCAGCACAAAATATTCATCCGCCCCTAAGGTGATCTCCTCGGAGGCAAGGCCCGCATCCTCTATGGAAGGGACGTCCGCTTCCTCCTGAAACGCTTTCCCGTTGACATATACCCTGCCCTTTTTTATCTCCAGAGTATCTCCCGGAACCGCCACCACGCGCTTGACATAATAATGGGATTTTTCATTGCCGTTTGGCAGGAATACGATCACATCATTGTACTTCGGGTCAGTGACTTTGTAGATGAAGCGGTTGACTAAGATATTGTCTCCCTCGTTTAACGTATTTGCCATAGATTGTCCCACGATGCTGGTGCGGAGTCCGATAAAATAGACAAAAGTGAATGCCAGCATGACGGTTATCGCGATCTCAGCGATCCAGACCGCCGCTTCCCCCGCCGCCGTAATATTTATTTTCTTCTTTTGTTTCGCAAAGTTTGGCCCGCTTCTCCTTTGTCTTCCCACAAATCTTCCCTTTCTCATATGCAGATGCCTTGTTATGTCTTATACTTTATCACAAAGGAAGTCCTTTCGCAAAAAAGAGTCCCGCAGGAAACGGAACTCTTTCGGGTTTATTTCGCTTCTTTTACTTTCGCTTTCTTGCCGACGCGGTTTCTCAGATAGAATAATTTTGCGCGCCTTACCTTGCCCCGGCGGATAACCTCTACTTTTTCTACGTTCGGTGAATGCAACGGCCAGGTTTTTTCTACGCCGATGCCGTTTGATATCTTACGGACGGTAAACGTCTCGCGGTTGCTTCCGCCCTGCCTTTTGATGACAATGCCCTCGAAAATCTGGATCCTTTCGCGGTTTCCCTCTTTGATCTTACCATAAACTTTTACGGTATCGCCAACGCGGAACTGCGGAACTTCTGCCTTTAACTGCTCTGCTTCAATGCTCCTGATCATTTCACTTGCGTTCATTTTGTAACCTCCTATGATCTGGATGTTCTTAATACGCTGATTCGTAACAGAGGACCATCTATTTATTCATAACTATTACAGAATAACACAGGGAAACAAAAATGTAAAGCAGTTTTTTATCCGTATTTCAGGCGCGTCTTTCCGGCGATTTCGGGCGCGCTTTCCCCGCCGGACTCCGCCGCGCCTGCCATCACCCCAGATACGTTTTGCGCTCTTTTTCTGTCAGATCCGCCTTGAGCAGAAGATCCGGCCTGCGCTCTTTGGTCCGCAGGAGAGACTGCTCCCTGCGCCACTCCTCTACCTTTTTGTGATTGCCGGACAAGAGAACGGACGGCACTTTTTTCCCGTGCCATTCCTCCGGCCGGCTGTACTGGGGATATTCCAACAGATTCCCCTCAAAGGATTCCGCGGATCCCGATTCTTCATTGGACAATACGCCGGGAAGCATCCGGGCAATGGCATCCACCATCACCATGGCGGGAAGCTCCCCTCCGGTCAATACATAATCCCCGATGGACACATGATCCGTCACGATCTCTTCCAGGACCCGCTCATCGATTCCCTCGTAATGCCCGCATAAGAAAACCAGATCTTCTTCCCGGGCAAATTCCTTTGCCATCGTCTGGGTAAAGGACTGGCCCTGGGGGGTCAGGTAGATCGTCCTTGGAGCTGCGCCGATCCTGTCTGCGATGGACTTCCAGGCATCATAAACGGGCTGCGCCTGCATCAGCATCCCCGCTCCTCCCCCATAAGGATAGTCGTCTACCTTCCTGTGCCTGCTTTGTGTGTAATCCCGTATATTCAGCGCCCCGATGGACAACAAGCCCTTTTCCGCGGCCCTGCCTATGATGCTGGTGTTTAGGCCCTGCAGCACCATTTCCGGAAACAATGTCATAATATGAAATCTCATGTCTGCTGCCCCATCCTCCCGCTTCACCTGGCGTTTGCTTCCTTAAGCCCCGGGAGCAGATGGATTTCCATTCTCCCGCCCGCAAGGTCTATCTTTTTGATGCATTCCTTGATGGCCGGCACTAAGAGATCCGCCTTTCCCTCTTCTCCCACGACATATACGTCATTTGCCCCGGTCTGTATCACATCACGGAGCTCGCCTAATTCCTCTCCCTCGTCGGAAAATGCCCGCAGGCCTATCAGATCCGCGATAAAATATTCGCCCTCGTTTAATTCCACCGCGTTTTCCCTGGTGACATAAAGGCTTTTTTTACAATACTTTTCTGCCTCGTTGATGTTGCCGATTTCTTCAAATTTCAGGATCACCCTGTTTTTAAAGAATTTCACGCCGGTGATTTTTAGCTCTAACTTTTCTTTTCCGGTATCTACGATGACCTGCTTTAAATTTTTAAATCGCGCCGGGTCGTCCGTGGTGGGAAACACCTTCACTTCTCCCCGCACTCCATGGGTGGTGGTGATCACCCCTACCTGCAACAGTTCTTCCATGTTTTCCTCTCATTCTGCCGCCGTCAGGCGGTCTTTCCATTATTCTGCCGTTTTTTGCGAATGCCGCGTTCCGTAAGCCCATGCCTGCGCAAGAAAAACACCGGATATATCAGCAAATGATATATCCGGTATTGTCTGAAAAGAACTTACTGTACGATTTCTACGATCACTTTCTTTTCTTCTTTTGAGGCAGCAGCCTTCACAACGGCACGGATCGCTTTCGCAATACGCCCCTGTTTGCCGATTACCTTGCCCATGTCAGACTGCGCGACGCGCAGTTCCAAAACAATGGATTTATCATCTTCGGTTTCCGTTACGACAACCTCTTCCGGGCAATCGACCAGTGACCTGGCAATTACTTCTACTAATTCTTTCATAGGTCCACCCCGCTAATCCTATTTCTCGATACCAGCGTTCTTAAAAATTCTAGCTACTGTATCTGTTGGCTGAGCGCCGTTAGCTAACCATTTCTTCGCTAACTCTTCATCGACATGATACTCACTCGGATTTTTTGTCGGATCATAAGTTCCAATCTCCTCGATGCATTTTCCATCTCTCGGGGATCTGGAGTCTGCAACTACGATCCTATAGAAAGGAGCTTTTTTCTGTCCCATCCTTCTTAGCCTGATCTTTACTGCCATTCTTTTCACCTCCTTGAATGATTTCCTAATGCTTTATCAAAAAGGAAAGCCTTTCAACATTCCTCTTTTGCCTTTTTTCATCATGCCCGGCATCTGCTTCATCAGCTTTTTTGCCTGTTCAAACTGCTTGACCAGACGGTTCACCTCAGAGATGTCCACACCCGCTCCCTGCGCGATCCTCCGCTTCCTGCTGGTGTTTAACAGGGAGGGGTTCTGCCTCTCCTCAGACGTCATGGAATAGATGATCGCCTCGGCGCGGGCCATGCTCTTCTCCGTCTCCGCCTCGTCGATCTCCGGCATCCTGCCCCCGCCAAGCCCCGGCATCATCCCGAGGATGCTGGAGAAGCCGCCCATTTTCTTCATCTGGCTCATAGATTCCAGATACATCTCAAAGTCAAACTCATTTTTGCGCATCTTATCTTCGAGTTTTCTGGCCTTCTCCTGGTCAAACTCTTCCTGCGCTTTCTCAATGAGGGTCAGCACATCCCCCATGCCAAGAATGCGGGATGCCATGCGGTCGGGATAAAACTGTTCTAAATCGGAAAGCTTCTCTCCCATGCCCGCATACAGGATCGGCCTGCCGGTCACTGCGCGTATGGAAAGCGCCGCGCCGCCCCTTGTATCGCCATCTAACTTGGTAAGGACAACCCCGTCAATGCCGATCTTTTTATCGAAGGCTTCCGCCACATTCACTGCGTCCTGCCCTGTCATCGCGTCCACTACCAAGATGGTCTGGGAGACCGGAACGCTTTCTTTTATGGCGGCTAATTCCGCCATCATGTCCTCGTCCATATGGAGGCGTCCCGCGGTGTCGATGATCAGCACATTGTAATCGTGCTTATTGGCATGTTCCACAGCCGCCTTTGCGATGTTCACAGGACTGTTTTTATCTCCCATGGAAAATACTTCCACGCCCTGCTTTCCGCCGTTGATCTGCAGCTGCTCGATCGCTGCCGGGCGATAGATATCACAGGCCGCCAAGAGGACCTTTTTGCCTTTTGACTTGAGCTTTCCGGCAATCTTCGCCGAGGTAGTGGTCTTGCCCGCGCCCTGAAGGCCCGCCATCATGATGATGGTCAGCTCTCCGCCGGGACGGAGCGCTATCTCCACCGTTTCAGAACCCATCAGCCTGATCATCTCTTCGTTCACGATTTTAATGACCATCTGGCCCGGATTCAGCCCGTTCATCACATCCTGTCCTATGGCGCGCTCCTGCACGTCTCTGACGAACTGCTTGACCACTTTGAAGTTCACATCCGCCTCTAAGAGAGCCAGCTTCACTTCTTTCAGCGCCGTTTTGACGTCCTCCTCGGTCAGCCGTCCTTTGCTCCGCAGTTTCTTAAATACATTTTGAAGTTTTTCAGATAAACTGTCAAATGCCATCCTATAGCTCCTCTAATATCTGACTGGAAATCTGTTTGATTTCAGCAAAGATTTTTTCATCGCCGCCGGTATGGAAACTTTCTGCCAGCTGGCGGATCCGCTCGACTCTCTGCTTCGCGGAGCGAAACTTCGCGATGAGGTGCAATTTCTGCTCATAGCCCTCCAGGGTCTTTGTGCAGCGCTTTACCATATCATGCACGCCCTGACGGCTGATGCCCTCCTCGTCAGCAATCTCGCCCAGTGATAAGTCGTTGAAAACGAAATCTTCGTATATCTTTCTCTGATGTTCGTTCAGCAGCTCTCCATAAAAATCATAGAGGTATGCCTGCTCTACTTTTTCTTCCATTTCCATCACCGTAGGTTAGAGTAGCATAAAAAAAACAGGGTGTCAAGTGTTTTTTCTTGACAGTTTGGGGAAACGTGCAGGATCACAATACATGTGCTATGTCCAGGGATAAAGATAGCGGGAACGCCTCTTCTGATCAGGATGATCGGAAACCCGTAAAACATCATGGCTTTCTTTGTTGTCCGCATACAGGACAGCAGCGGACAGCATGACAGGATCCCCCTGTGTCCATGTCTGTGGCATCATGGCTGGTCATGACTTGGGTTATGGCAGGAACAAACAATCCTCTGTAAATAGCATATATTGTA
>CAZAMD010000011.1:0-45949 GCA_964486485.1 uncultured Roseburia sp.
AGGGCATATAGCGAGGGATTGCGGATGGCGTGGGCGGAACGGTTGCGCGATCCTAACTTAGGACATGGTAAAAACAGAGGGTTTTTGAGAAGGAGAGAGCAGATGAGATATCCGAAATATTTGCCGGAGCATGGAACCATTGGATTTGTGGCCCCTTCCTTTGGATGCAATACGGAGCCATACCGCAGCGCCTTTGACCATGCGCAGGAAAAGTTTACAGAACTTGGGCATACGCTGGACCTGGGGCCGAATTGCTATGCGGGAGAGGGGATCGGCATCAGCAACACTCCCAAAGCCTGCGGGGAAGAACTGACGGAGTACTATTGCAGTGACAGGAATGATGTTTTGATTTCCTGCGGCGGCGGGGAATTGATGTGTGAGATTTTAGACTATGTGGATTTTGAAAAAATCAAACATGCGGAGCCGAAATGGTATATGGGCTTTTCAGACAACACCAATCTGACGTTTTTATTGACGACGCTGTGCGATACCGCGTCCATCTATGGTCCCTGTGCCTCTGCTTTTGGCATGGAGCCGTGGCATGAGAGCTTAGAGGACGCCTATCAGCTGCTTCGGGGAGCGAAAAAGACCGTCCGCGGTTATGAGCTCTGGGAGAGGGAGGGGCAGAAAGATGAAGAACATCCGCTGCTGCCCTACCATCTGACTGAGAAAAAAGAATTAAAAGTATTCCTGCCGGGCAGGGAAGAGGCTGTCTTGGGCGCAGAGGCAAAAGCGGAGGGAAGGCTTTTGGGCGGCTGCATGGACTGCCTGGTGAATCTGCTGGGAACGGGATATGATCAGGTGACAGCATTTTCCGAGCGTTACAAAGAGGAGGGGATTCTCTGGTTTTTAGAGTCCTGTGACCTGAATGTGATGGCAATCCGCCGTGCCGTGTGGCAGATGAAACACGCAGGCTGGTTTTCCCATGTCAAAGGATTTCTGATCGGGCGGCCGCTGGCGTATGGACAGGAAATGATGGGCTTAGACGCCTACCATGCGGTGACAGATCTGCTGCGGGAGTATCAAGTCCCCGTCATTATGGATGCGGATATCGGACATTTGCCTCCCATGATGCCGCTTGTCTGCGGAAGCTATGCCAGAGTGAACGTGCAGGGGAATAAGATAGAGATCCATATGGAATAAAAATCAGCCGCACGGCGTTCTGCCTGAACGCCATGCGGCTGATGGAAATCTATGGATCATAAAACGACATTGATGTTGGAACCGATCCCGGTATCCGGCAGATCGGGGGAAAGGAACGGGGGAGCGCTGACAGGCTCCGGTTGTGCCTTCTTCTGCTGTTTTAGCAGCGCTGCCTGTGTCTCTTCGGTGTCCAGCGTCTGCCCCCTCAGTTCGATCCGCTTTGCATAGGAGGAAACGCGCTGCATATAATCAGAATCTTTGGAAAAAATTTTCTTAAACTTAGAAATATCTGCACTGGAAAATAAATCATTTCGTGTCTTTAAGGTGCCGTCCGAATTGACGGAAATGCCGATCTTATCCAGATCGCCCGCGTATTGTTCCGTCAGTTTTTTGAGGCTCTTGCAGCTTTTCTGGAGTTCATTGTCAGAGGAGCCGCCGGAGGATTCAAGCAGGTTGTTATAAGTATTGACAAAAGCAGTCACGCTGTTGCGGATGTCCGTAGCTTTTTCATCGTCATAAGTAAAGGAGCCGAGATTTTTGACGGCACGGCGCAGGGCATGGGAATCCGCATAGGATAGAGCGGATTTGCTCATAAGAGCCCTCGAAGAAGCCGTTTTTGCAGCCGCATGATCGGAGTAAAGGCGCCTCATATAATAGGAAGAACTCAAAGAAGTAGCTGTTCCTGCGAAAGCAGTGCTGAAAATAGTACCCATAATATTTCCTCTCCTTCTGCCGCCTGCCGCGGCTGATCTATCAAAGGGACTTTGTGCGGGAACACAGAATCCGAAAGTGCAAAAGCAAGTACAAAATCCTGTCGCCGGAGGCGCTCAGGAACGGATTTCTCATCGCAGCCATGAAAATGCAGATGAAAATGCGGAATGCCTGCATCATCTTATTTTATGTTTCGGCAGAAACTGTCATATAATTAACCATAGAAATGGAAAATCGTTTATGATATACTATAAAAAGCAAGTGGCTGTATAGGGCAGGGGGTGTGTAATGGCTCATGCCCTGCCATCTAGTAGGAGGGAGAAAGAATGGAACCCATTATCTGGATCGCGCTTATCATTGCGTGCGCGTTAATAGAAATCATAACGGTCGGACTGACTGCCATCTGGTTTGCGGGCGGAGCCTTTGCGGCGCTGTTATGCTATGCGGCTGGTTTGAATATCGTATGGCAGTTTGCGGTATTTATAGTCGTATCTTTAGCACTGTTATTCTTTACAAGACCCTGGGCATTGAAATATTTCAAACCTCATCTGGTACGAACGAATTATGAGGCGGGGATCGGAGAAAATGTCTGCGTAACAGAGACAGTGGATAACATCAAAGGAACAGGAACGGCGGTGTTAAAAGGCCAGGAGTGGACGGCCAGGGCCTTTGAGGAAGGAAAGGTTTTTCAGGCGGGGGAGATCGTAAAAGTCAAAGAAATTCGCGGCGTCACCTTGTATGTGGTGGACAGGGATGATAAACCGGAGCAGGACGGCGCGGGAAAGGCAGAATCAGAAGGTTAAATAGATGGCAGACAGCAAAAGACAGAATCAGAAACTGGGCATGATATTTGAAGGCGGAGCGAGCCGTACCATTTTTTCCTGCGGGGTGATGGATGCCTTTTTGGAAGAAGGCATCCTGCCGGATTATTTTATCGGGGTCTCCGCCGGAATTGCCTTTGGCGTATCCTATCTGTCCGGGCAGAAGGGCAGAAACCTGGAAGTGATGGAGAATTATATGGCAGATAAACGTTACATGGGAATGCGCCATCTGGTAGACCGCAGGAAGAGGACCTTTTACAATATCGCATTTGTGTTTGAAGAAGTGCCGAATGAGTTAGTTCCTTTCGATTACGAAGCATTCGGCAGATATCCCGGGATCGTGGAGGCGGCAGTCACGAATATACACACGGGAAAAGCAGAGTATTTAGAGGTGCCAAGGGGCAAGGATATGAGGGATACCCTGGTGGCAAGCTGCTCGCTGCCGGTTCTGTTCCAGCCGGTGCAAATCGGCAGGCATTACTATCTTGACGGCGGCCTTTCAGATTCCATTCCGTTCCGCCATGCCTTAGAGCAGGGATGTGATAAGATCGTGGCGGTGCTGACAAGGGAGCGCGGATATGTAAAAAAGACAGAGCCTATCACGGGCATCACCAGCAGGCTTTACCGCAGATATCCAAAGATCGTAGAAAATTTAACGCAGCGCGCAGAACGCTACAATTCGGATATGGAAGAACTTCTCGCCTTAGAGAAAGAGAGAGAGGCTTTCGTGATAGCGCCGGAGAATATCTATGATGTGGGCAGGACGGAAACGGATACGGTAAAATTAAGGCGTCTTTATGACGAGGGATATCGAATGACCTTAGAGCGGATGGCGGCTTTGAAAGAATATCTGAACAGCTGAACGGGCAGGGAGGAGAACGGCGCATGAAGATTGTTTTTTTAGATTTAAAGACCATTGGAGAGGACATAGATTTTTCCGGGTATGATCGGCTGGGGGAAGTAGTGAAGTATGATTTTTCCACGCCTGAGGAGGCGAGGGAGCGCGCGAGGGACGCGGATGTGCTTATCCTAAACAAGGTAGCCGTCAATGAAACCACCATCGGGGAGGCAGAGCGCTTAAAGCTGGTCTGCGTTACCGCGACAGGGACCAACAACCTGGATAAAGAATATCTGGAGAAACGCGGCATCGCGTGGAGGAATGTGGCGGGGTATTCCACGGAGACTGTGGCGCAGCATACGTTCGCGCTGCTGTTTTATCTGCTGGAGCATTTGCATTATTACGATGATTATGTGAAATCCGAAAAATATGTGCATGACGTTATGTTCACCCATTTTGACAAGGTGTTTCATGAACTGTATGGAAAGAACTGGGGGATCGTTGGCATGGGCGCGATCGGAAGGAGGGTTGCGGAAATCGCAAAGCTCTTCGGCTGCAGGGTCAGCTATTATTCCACTTCTGGAAAAAACAACCAGCCGGAATATGAACGCGTGGATTTCGATACGCTGCTGGGACAGTCCGATATCCTATCCGTCCACGCTCCCTTGGACGAAAATACAAAGGGACTCATGGACAGAGAGGCTTTTGCAAAGATGAAAGCTTCCGCTGTTTTCCTGAATCTTGGGAGAGGACCGATCGTGGTGGAGGAGGATCTGGCGGAGGCGTTAGAAAAAGGGACCATCGCGGCGGCCGGACTGGATGTGCTCTCCTTAGAGCCGATGAGCGAGGAGAATCCCCTGCGGAAGATCAAGGACAGTGACCGCCTGATCATCACGCCTCATATTGCATGGGCCAGCGTAGAGGCACGGACAAGGCTGATGAAGATCATCGAGGGGCAGATCGAGGATTTTTTCAGATAGGCATCGCTATCTTATAAACAATCTTATAAAGTTATAAAGATGAAGCCAAAAACAGCGGCAGCCAAGGGAATGTCCCCCTGGCTGCCGCTGCGGTTTCCGGTGATCCGGCAGCTCCTGTTTCGGCTGTCACGGTTTCCGGTCAGAAGCCTGCTCTTCCGACAGCTACTCTTCCGACAGCTCTTCTTTTATCGTCACTTCCGCGATATTTGATTCGTCGCTGCTTGATGCCGCCCGGATTTTAAAGAGATACGTCTTTCCCTTGTCAAAGGAGAACGTCTCCTTGTCAATGCGGTAATCAACGCAGGAATAGGTAAGGATCTCCGGGTTGCTTATCGTCTTGATTTTAGAGAAGCTTGCGCCTCCGTTGTAGGAACAGTAAATCTGGTATCTGGCGGCATCGGGCCATTCCGTCCAGGAAAGGGTCAGCTTATGGTCCGTGATTTTTGCATCAAGCTGTATGTGCGCCTGTAAACGGACTGCATTGGAATAAGCGCCGTAATAATTGGAACCGTTCTTTTTGATATATGCCCGTACTTTATAATAATAGGCAGTGCCGGAGACAGTGTCTTTGTCTGTAAAAGCTGTTTTGCCTGTGCTTGCGATCGTCGTGTAAGCACCGTCTGAAGCGGTGGAACGCGCCACTTCGTAACCGCTGACGCCGGATTGCTTCGCCCAGGAAAGGGTGATGTTCTTGCCGGAGACGGAACAGCTGTCTGGATGGAACGCGGCTTTTCCGGTGGTAGCTGTAATCCTTAGCCTGGAGGAATAGGAGCTGAACAAAGCCCCCTTTTCGTTGGCATTTTCCCGGTTCGGTATAAATTTAAAGGAGCGCACCCGGTAGGAATATGTTTTTCCGGCCGCCAATTCATCATCGGTATAACCTAAAACAGATGGATCCATGATGGTGGCGATTTTCTTATTATCGCGGTATATTTCATAACCGTCCACAAAATCCACTTTTTGCCAGAACAGGGTCGCCTTGTTGGTGTCCTCCATCGAAACGTTTCCAAGAACAGGCTTCCGGTTGAGTGCCGGCATTGCCTCGTACTTGGTTTTTTGAAATCCGCTGATCTTGCGCCAGCTCTTTAGGTCGGTGTATTTGACCAGCTGGCTCGTAAATCGAAAGGACTGGGAGGTGTCAATGTTCTGGAATACATGCCAGAGAATGCGTTTCGTGCGGGAATTGTCACTAAGCCCCCAGTAACAGCCGTCCTCCATCTCGACAGGGTGGTCAAACTGCCTGCCGTAGATAAAGGACTCGATCATGCTGTTTGACTCGCTCAGATAGTAGGCATAAGCATACGCGGCTGCCTGCACCGCTTCCCCCATATTGGAATTGAAGGATTGCTCCGAGAGCATGATCGTATATTTCTTCCCGAAATGTTTCTTGACATAATCCGTCAGTACGTTTAAATTCCGGAAGGTGATAAGGGTGCTGCCTGCGGAATCCGTGGCAAGCCCATCGTCCCAGAAGACCGGATCGAGCAATGCCTGCGGGTAAGCGTGGTAAGCAATATGAAAGACGATCTTCCCCTGTTTGTTTATCTGGCGGTAAAATTCATCCAGCGTATTTTTCGTAGTAAAATAATGGTTGCCGGAGATGTCCGCATCCAGGTTCCAGTTGTGATCCAGGCTGATGTAGACATTGGAGTTTTTGCTGACGCTTTTTACCGCGTTGTAGCAGATGCGGTAGGCTCTGGCATAATTGGCCATATACGCGGAGAGCTTTTTATTGCCGCCGTAATTCCATTTGCATGGGCTGTTGACCTCGTTTCCCAAAATCCAGCCGGAAACATAATTTGCTTTTGTGCCATAGCGGGCGGCCAGATAGCTCATGAGCGCTTCAAAAGTACGGCATCCATTCTGGGTGGACGTGTTAAAGGAGCTGAAATGCGCGTCATGGGATCCCGTATAGCGCATGGCATTTGTCTGGGAATTGGAACTGTTGGGCAGCAGCAGGATAATGGTCACTTTTGCCCCGGCGGCGTTATAGGCCTTTACCTGCGCATCGTTGTGCTCTAACATATCGGCGTTAAAACGGTAAGTCTTTCCGCGGTATTTGTACGGGAGCGTCCTGGTGCAGTTCGTAGTCAGGATGGAATCCACGGTCCAGTTGATGACGGCGTGCTGGGTACGCAGTTCCAGCGATTCATCTAAATCCTCCACCTGAAGCCCTTTCTTGGAAATGGTCTTAGGCCCGCTCCCGCGGTAGGTGGCGAGGACTTCGGGATTGGTGATATAGTAAGAATTGCTGATCGCTTTATATCTGCCTTTGCTCCGGTAAGCAAGGACAAATTTCTGATAGAGCATAGGGCTTTTATACTTCACCTGAAAGGTGATCGTGCCTTTTTTATTCCTTTTGGAAGCAACAGGCGACGCCTTGATGGCTTTTGTCTCGGAAGCTTGCCCGTCTAAGGCGAGCAGGTAAAGATTCTTGCCGTAGGAGCTGTTCCTTTTCTGCACTTTTGCCTTAACGGTGACTTTGTTTCCCCGGCTGTTCAATCTGCAGTAGGTAATAGCAGCGTCCTTGTCTGCGGCAAGCAGAGTCTCGGGGCGCAGCCAGAAGAGGCATCCGGCAGCCAGAAAAAGTAAAAAAAGGTATTTTAGCGGTTTTGGTATCGTCATAAAAAGCATCCGTCCTTTCTGAAAAATCTTTTGTGCGGCAAAAAAGCAGATTGCCTGCAGGCCATTGTCAAATATTGTTAAAATATGGCGGGCAGTCACAATGATTATATCACAAAAAAAGAGGGATTTCTTCCCGCAGTTCGGGTGAAAAATAACGAAATATCATGTGGAAAACCGGCTGTTTATAGTAAAATTTACTATGGGACACATCGGACACATGGGACACATCGGACAGCGGGGAGGGGAAAGGCGCTTTTCTGTGCGGGGATTTCCTCAAATTTCTTGAAAATCACAGGGACTAAGTGTATAATGACAACGACAATTTGTATTGCGGAGGAGGGGGCGTGAAGCATAAGGCGGCTTCCCCTATGTTTCACAGCATAGGCTATCCGTTTGGCTGTCTGTGCCGGGAGCGCCGCAGAGCAGCCTTTGTCCGGCGGGAGAAACCGCATCCGCGGCTGTCTCAGCAGTTTTGTTTCCCCTGCGGTTCTTTGGATAAATGCGTTCTCAGGAGGGAGATTGATATGGGAAAAGACGTGATCATTGCCTGTGACTTTAGCAGCAAAGAAGAAGCGCTTCTATTCTTAAGGAAATTCCAGGAGGAAAAGCCGTTTGTAAAAATAGGAATGGAGCTGTTTTATGCGGAAGGACCGGAGATTGTAAGGACCATCAAGCAGATGGGGCATAAAATTTTTCTGGATTTAAAATTGCATGACATACCCAATACGGTCAAAAAAGCAATGTCTGTATTATCGGGACTGGATGTGGATATGTGCAACGTACACGCGGCAGGAACCAAAGCAATGATGCAGGGCGCCCTGGAGGGTCTGACAAGACCGGATGGCAGCAGGCCCCTGCTGATCGCGGTGACTCAGCTGACATCTACGAGTGAGGAGGTGATGAAGGAGGAGCTCTGGATCGAACATCCCATGGACGAGACGGTGATGCACTATGCTAAGAATACGATGGAAGCGGGACTTGACGGCGTAGTCTGTTCTCCTCTCGAGGCGGGACAGGTGCATGAGGCATGTGGAGAAGCGTTTCTTACCATTACGCCGGGAGTTCGCTTTGCGGACGGAGATGCGGGCGACCAGAAGCGCGTCACAACGCCGGCGAAGGCAAGAGAACTGGGGTCTGACTATATTGTGGTGGGAAGACCGGTTACGCAGGCAGAAGATCCGGTGGCGGCATACCGCAGATGTGTGGAAGAATTTACAGGCTGAGACAATCAGACGAGAGCGGCCGCGGCATAGAAACAAATATAGCGGCGTAAAATGAGAGGAAACAATGGAGAGGCAAAACATAGGAATCAGCGGCAGCAGTCTCAAGGTGATTGCTGTGGCTGCGATGCTGATCGACCACATCGCGGCGGTAGTGTTAGCGAGATATCTCATATCAGGCAGAGGGATGCTGTCGGCAGAGTGGTATGAGTTATATCGGGTCATGCGCAATATCGGGCGTATTGCGTTCCCTATTTACTGCTTTTTGTTAGTGGAGGGGTTTACCCATACAAGGGATCAAAGAAAATATGCCCTGCGTCTGTTTCTTTTCGCCTTGTTATCGGAAATTCCCTTTGACCTGGCCTTTCAGAGTAAGGTGATAGAAACAGGATACCAGAATGTGTTTTTTACGCTGTTTTTGGGACTGCTTACCATCATGGCAATGGCGGAGGCAGAAAAGCGTATCGACGGGAAACTCCCTCGGGGACTGGTGGATGCGGTGTTGATAGTTGCGGGAATGCTTGCGGCATATGCGCTGCAAACAGATTACAGCTATTATGGAGTCATGTGTATTGCGGCGCTGTATCTGTTTCGCGGCAACAGACTGCTTCAGATCCTGGCGGGGTGTCTGGCATTTTTCTGGTGGGAGCTTCCGGCGGTGGCGGCGTTTGTCCCGATTTATTTTTATAATGGAAAAAGAGGATCCAATATCAAGTATTTCTTTTATGTGTTTTATCCGGCGCACCTGATGATTTTGTATGTGATCTGTGTGCTTTTAGGAATTGATGGAGTACCGGCAATATAATACGCAAAGGAGAGAAGGAAAACTATGGAGTTATCAAAACAGACAAGAAAACATCTGATACAGATTCTGGCATTTGCCATTTTATTGTATTGCGGCATTGAACATTTTGATGTAGTGATCAAAACAATTGATCTGGCATGGGGAATCTTGATGCCGTTTATTATAGGAGGGGTACTGGCATTTATCTTTAATGTGCCGATGAAAAAGATAGAAAAACATTTGTTTCAGAACCATAAAAAGCTGGAAAAATGGAGGCGTCCTGTGGCATATCTTCTGACGCTTCTGATTGTCATCGGAGTGCTGGTGCTTGCGATGGTTGTGATTATTCCGGAATTGGGAAATACGGTTCGGATTTTGATGGCGCAGATACCGGTGGCGTTTGATACCGTTTCTTCCTGGCTGGATCGTCTGCTGGAGGAGTATCCTGCCCTGGCTCCGGCGGCTTCAGAGATGGAGATAGACTGGAACTCGATCTCCTCTTCCTTAGTAAAGTTTGTACAGTCTTTCGGTTCCGGCGTCCTGAATTCCGGCGTGGGATTTTTCTCCGGTCTTGTAAGCGGCGTGACCACCTTTGTGATCGCGTTTACTTTTTCCATCTATATCCTGTTTCAGAAAGAAAAACTGCAGAATCAGGCAAAACAGGTGCTCTGCGCGCTGTTTCCGGAAAAAGTCACAAAGAGGATCTTAAGCGTTGCGGCTTTGTCGTACCAGACCTTTAGCAGTTTTCTTTCCGGACAGTGTCTTGAGGCAGTGATTTTGGGCACCATGTTTGTCGTCGCTATGTCTATTTTCCGTATGCCCTATGCGATGATGATAGGCGTGGTCATTTCCCTTACAGCATTGATACCGATCGTTGGGGCGTTTATCGGCTGTGCGGTAGGCATGTTTTTGATCGTCATGGTAAACCCCATTCAGGCAATCTGGTTTTTAGTCCTGTTTTTAGTGCTGCAGCAGCTGGAAGGCAATTTGATTTATCCCCATGTAGTGGGAGGCTCGATCGGGCTGCCCTCTATCTGGGTGCTGGCCGCGGTCACGCTGGGGGGAAATCTTTTTGGAATTGTGGGAATTTTATTCTTTATTCCGCTCTGCTCCGTAATCTACGCGCTGTTTCGGGAGTTTGTAAAGCAGCGGCTGGCAAAGAAAGGCATTCAGAAAGTGGAGTGAGATCAGAGGGGATATCTTATTGATACATCCTCTCTGAGCGTAAAAGACGCATGGTTGCGAACTGTTCCATGCGTCTTTTTGCGTTTGTCTTGCGTCGCTCTTGCTCTTGAAATAACGTTAGATGGTCCGCTTTACTTTTTCGGAAATCATATCATGTAAATGGGGTTGACAAGTTCCCTGTCTGGGGTTATCATTGTGTTATAGTTAGTTACTCAACTAACAAACATACAAACAACTATGGGAGGTGATGTGATTGAATGTTAATCCGAACATAGAAAAGCCGATTTTTATTCAGATTGCGGAACAGCTTGAGGACTCAATCTTTACGGGGGTGTTTCCCGAAGAAACGCAAATTCCATCGACGAATGAGATTTCTGCGTTGCTCAGTATCAATCCGCATACCGTTCTAAAGGGAATGAACATATTAGTGGACGAGGAAATCATTTACAAGAAACGGGGACTCGGCATGTTCGTAAAGGGAGGCGCTGTTGAAAAAATTCGAGAGAAAAGACAAAGCCGGTTTTATGAGCAGTATGTGGCTGCGATGATAGAGGAAGCGGCAAAGCTGCAGATGACCAAAGAGGATATTATTTTACTGATAGAAAGGGGTTATGACAATGGAGGCTATTCAGATTAAGGGGATTACAAAAAGATACAAGGATATTACGGCGCTTGATGATGTTTCCTTTGCCTTTGAGTTCGGAAAGATTTATGGTTTTTTGGGAAGAAATGGCGCGGGAAAATCTACCCTCATTAACATTATTGCCAACCGCATTTTTTCCGATTGCGGAGAGGTACTCATTGATGGAATTCCGGCGAAGGAAAATATGGCGGTTCATGATAAGATTTTTTGCATGAGTGAGACGGATTTGTACGACAGGGATCTGAAAGTGATAGAGCATTTCAAATGGACAAAGCGTTTTTATGATGGTTTTGATCTGGAGAAGGCTCTTGTTTTAGCAGATCAATATCAGCTGGATGTGAAGAAGAAATTCAAGACCCTCTCCAAAGGTTATCAATCCATTTTCAAATTGATCATTGCGTTGTCGCTGCGTGTTCCCTATACCATTTTTGATGAGCCGGTACTTGGGCTGGACGCGAATCACAGGGAGATGTTTTACAGTCTTCTCCTGAACGAATACGAAGAAGGCAGACGCACTTTTATTATCGCAACCCATCTGATTGAGGAAATATCAAACTTAATTGAGGAAGTTGTTTTGATCGATAAGGGAAAGGTTCTTGTTCAGAAAAGCGTGGAGGAGCTTTTGGAAACCGGATACAGCGTTTCAGGAGCGGCAGGAGAAGTTGACAGCTTTTGCGCAGGCAGGAATGTCATAGGATATGACGAATTAGGCGGATTGAAAATAGCCTATGTCATGGGAGAGAAATCGTCGTTGCCTCAAAAGGGCAGTTTGCAGGTATCTGCAATGAATCTGCAAAAATTGTTTATTAAGATGACCGAGAAAGGTGGGAAAGGAAATGAATAAGCTGAAATCTGCAATTATCTATGGGTGTCTTACGAAGTTAAAGCCAATTTTGATATTCTATCTGATAGAATACTTGTGCTTCGCTCTGATTATGGTACTTGTATCACTTTGCACGGGTAAAGTGCAGACAGGCTCTAATGGTGTAGAAGTGATCACAGCAATCTTTCTGGGTGTTATGGGAGCGTTGAGCTTCAAGGAGGATTTTAAGGCATTGATACAAAATGGATATACCCGCAGGTATATTTATCTGTCTGCGTTTTGCAGCTTTCTTTTGATTTCTTCTGCCATGGGATTGTTTGACTGCTTCACGGGAAGGATGTTATGGCACTTTTTCGATGACTTCACTCTCGTTGATATGTTGTATGGAGAAGTTCCTCTGTTGGCAAATTGGCTGTGGCTGACTATGTTGTATGTAACATTTTGCAGTATGTTTTATTTGATAGCATTGATCGTCAATAAATTTGGGAAAACAATATCGTTGCTAATAGGTTTCGGATTTGTGGGAATAATCCTGATGGCCGTTGCTTTGTTCCGCTTCGTGTTTTCCCCGGAGCTTGTAAAAAACATCGGAAAATTTGTGTTACATGCACTGGGCTTTATGAGCGGCGGCACGGTCAATCTGTTTTTTCCCATACTGACATTCCTTGTGATAGGAACTGTGTTTGCTCTCATTTCGTATGTGGTCATAGGGCGTACAGAATTGAAATAGAAAAGCTGTAAAAACTTTGCAGATCACAGAGAAAGGTAGGAAGCACACGAAGCGAAAGACCGCCCTTGCCATTGCGGGAAGTGACTGCAGCGGCGGAGCCGGGATATGGGCGGGGATTAAGACCATGCTTGCCAATGGAGTCTATGCCCTGTTCCGGAGCTTTGTGAAACAGCGCCTGAAAAGGAAAGGCATTCAGAAAGTGGAGTAAAATCTCAGAAAAAGGCTTGCATAAATGACTCATACATGATAATTTAAGATATATAGACAAGGTGGTCGGTAACCACCTTTTTTGCTGTATGAGGACTTTATTTGGTTAAAGTGAATGAAAAATCTGTAAAAAACGTGCAGAAAATGACGAGGCTGCCAATGAATCTGATTTATTTGGCTATTTGTGCTGGAGCGTCCCGGATAGCTATGATGTCAGCCTCTGTCGCGCAAACGCTCTGGAATGGAGGATTCTTATGAAAAAGAAATGGATATCGGTAGTACTGGCGGCTGTGATGGCGATGTCTGCCGTAGGCTGCGGCGGCAATGCTTCCGCTGACGCGCCGGCCGGCGGCGCCGCGGGTGGGGAATCCGCGCTTACCGTGAAAGACGGCGTGCTGATGGTGGCTATGGAAATCGGCTATCCGCCAATGGAATACTATGATGAGGACGGTTCTACGCCGATCGGATTTGATGTGGAAGTGGCGGATGCCATCGCGGAAAAACTGGGCCTTGAGGCAGAATTGATAGACACTTCCTGGGACGGCATTTTTGCGGGCGTAGACACCGGCAAATATGACTGTGTGATTTCCGGCGTCAGCCTGACAGAGGAGAGGAAAGAGCAGTTTAACATGACAGAGCCGTATGTGTCGAATCATACTGTATTGATCGTACCGGAAGATTCTGAGATCGACTCGCTTGAGGCATTGAACGGCCATTCCACCGCAGTGCAGGCAGAGACGACCGCGGACGGCTACATGAAGGAACACGGAGCGGAATTGGGCGTGGAATTGTTTCAGTATGACAAGGTGATCAACTGCTTTGATGATTTAAAAGCGGGGCGCACCGACTCGGTATTTACCGACAGCGTCGTGGCGGAGTATTACCTCGGCGAGGATGCGTCAGGCTACAAGACCGTATGGGAAAATGAGGAGCTTGAGCCTATCAGCATCTGCCTGAAAAAGGGCAATGATGTCCTGACGGAAAAAATCGAGGAAGCGCTCGATTCGCTTTATGCGGATGGGACTCTAAAACAGATTGCGGAAAAACATTTTGGCACAGATTTAACCGCCGGACTTCGTGACTGAAAAGGGGATTGCCTATGTTATCACAAATTGCCAGCTGGATCCCAGAACTCTTAAACGGGGCCAAAACGACGATACTGATTACGATCTGCTCAGTGATGATGGGCTTATTGCTGAGTGTCTTTTTAGCCCTCGGCAAAATGTCAAAAAACAAAATATGGAATGGATGCTGTAACGCGTATATCTTTTTCTTCCGTGGCACGCCGCTTTTGATGCAGCTTTATTTTATCTATTTCGGCCTGCCGCAGATCAGCGCGGCCCTGACCATCAATAGCCGGTTTTTGGCGGCGTTTATCGCCTTTTCCCTAAACAGCGCCGCCTATTGCGCGGAGATCATCCGCGCGGCCCTGCAGTCGATCGATAAGGGGCAGTTTGAGGCGTCAAAGGCTTTGGGACTGACGAAAGCGCAGACGATGCGCCTGATCATTTTTCCGCAGTCCATCAAACGGCTGATCCCGCCGGTGGCAAATGAATTTATCATGGTATTAAAGGATGCCTCATTGGTTTCCATCATTGCGCTTGCGGACCTGACGAAGGTGACGAGGGCGATCTCTTCCTCAACGGGTACGGCCATGGTCTACATTCCCGCAATGATCATTTACCTGATGATGACTGCTTTCTTTGAATTTATTTTCCGCAGGCTGGAAAGCAGGTTTTCACGTTACGAATAGGAGGGCACTGTATCATGTCAATGATCAGAACAGAACACCTGGCAAAAACCTTCGGGGAACTGCAGGTGCTGAAAGATATTAACCTGACGGTGGAGCCGGGAGAGGTCGTGGTGATCATAGGGCCTTCCGGGGCGGGGAAATCCACCTTTTTGCGTTCCCTAAACCGGCTGGAGAAGATCACCAGCGGCAAGATTTTTATTGAGGATGAGCTGTTTTACCACAGGGAGCATGACAGAACCGTATCTAAGATGGAGACGAAACGCCACAAACAGCTTCTGCTGGAGATGGGGATGGTATTTCAGAGGTTTAACCTGTTCCCCCACAAAACGGTGTTGGAAAACGTGATGCTCGCCCCGCTGCATGTAAAAAAAGTAAACAGGGAACAGGCGGAAACGCTGGCAAAGGACTTGATAAATAAGGTTGGATTAGGGGATAAATTGCATGAGTATCCGGCAAGACTCTCCGGCGGACAGCAGCAGCGGGTGGCCATCGCGAGAGCCCTTGCCATGGAGCCGAAAATGATGCTGTTTGACGAGCCGACTTCGGCGTTAGACCCGGAGCTGGTGGGGGAAGTGCTGCTTGTCATGAAGGATCTGGCGGCGCAGGGAATGACCATGCTTTGCGTGACCCATGAGATGGGATTTGCCCGGGAAGTGGCGGATAGAGTGGTATTCATGGCAGAGGGGAGGATCATCGAGGAGGGAACGCCAGAGGAAATCTTCACGGATCCAAAGAGTCCCCAGGCGCGGCAGTTCTTAAAGAGCATCTTATGAGATCGCGGGGGCGGGAGCTGCCGGAAAATAAAAAAACAGGATAATGGCGTCTGTTTCGTAATATTTTCGTGGCGTTTTTGCGGAAAATATGTTATGATATAGGCAAAAGAACAAAGAGTCCGATCGGTGGGCTCTTTATTTTTGGAGTTTCATTGCAAAAAGGATAACAGCAGTATGATTCGCAGGGCAGACAGAAAAGATGTTCCGGTGCTGATGGAGATTTATAACGATGCCATATTACAAACATCAGCAACCTTTGACACAGAGATAAAAGATTTCCAAAACCGCCTGGCATGGTTTGAAGAGCATACGGGGCGGTACATGATCTATGTATATGAATCGGAAGGCGCCGTGGCAGGCTATGCGTCCCTTTCCCGCTACAGGGACAGAAAAGCGTTTGACCCGGCCGTGGAGATCTCTATTTATGTCCATCGCGATTACCGCGGGCGCGGCATCGGCAGCAAATTGATGGAGCAGACTTTGAAATCCGCGGAAGAGTGCGGGGAAATCGGGACGGTGATATCCCTGATCACCAGTGATAACGAGGCGAGCATCCGCCTGCATGAAAAGTTCGGATTTTCATACTGCGGCCAGCTTCGGAATGCGGGTGTGAAATTCGGGAAAAAATTAAGCTTAAGCGCATATCAGATCATATACGATCGAGAATAGTATAGAAAGCCCCCATTCGGATGTCACGGACAGGCAGCGGGAGCGCCGCTCATGGCAGCATCTGGGGATATGAGGAAATCGCCATGGTAAAATATTTTAAAACAGAGAAGCAGAGGATTTATGAACAGGAAAAAATCGGCGACGGCGTGTGGATCCAGATGATACAGCCCACGCTGGAAGAATGCAGGAAAATATCCAATACATTGAACATCGATATTGATGATATCCGGGCAGCCCTCGACGAGGAGGAAAGCTCCCGCATTGAGATGGAGGACGGATATACCTTGATCCTGGTGGATATCCCGACCGTAGAAATCCGTCATGAGATGCAAAGATATACCACCATTCCTCTTGGCATCATATTGACAGAGGATGTGCTTGTGACGGTCTGCACCGAAGAGACTCCCATACTGCAGCTGTTTGTGCAAAACAGGGTGAGGGAATTCAGCACCAAAAAGAAGCTGCGCTTTGTCTATCAGATCCTGTTTAAAACCGCCACCAATTATCAGGCATATCTGCGCAGCATTGACAAAAAGAGGACTGAGATTGAAGAGCGCATTGGAAATGATATGGTGGATACCGATCTGATCGATCTGCACGAATTAGAATCGACCCTGGTATATTTTGCCACCTCTCTCCGCGCCAACGCGGTGGTCTTAGACCGCTTGACCCGTTATAAGCGGCTGGAGCAGTATCCGGAGGATAAAGAGCTTTTAGAGGACGTCATTGTGGAAAACCGCCAGGCGATTGAAATGACCTCCATCTACCGTGACATCATCGACGGTACCAGGGAATTGATGTCTTCGGTGATCGACAACCGCCTGAATAATGTGATGAAGTACCTCACATCCATCACGATCGTTATGGCGATCCCGACCGTGATCTCCGGCATTTACGGAATGAACGTGAACGAGAAGTGGATGCCCTTTGCAAATACGCCCCACGGCTTTTTGATCATCTGTGTCCTGACTTTGCTGATCTGCATGATCACGATGCTTGTGCTGAGAAAGAAAAAGATGCTGTAAAAAGGTTCTGATAAGCTGCAAGGAGTATGCGCTGAATTTTTTTGCGAAAGAATAAATCCTTTCATTGCAGGACTTCCCGTTTCAAATGAAATCATGAGGAATCATGGAGCAGCGCGGGACAGCAAGTACATCGGTGAATCGACAAAATTTAAGGAGGGATCGGTATGAACAAAGGTATCAAAATGGAATTGCTGGGAATGCCCGCTCCCTTAAGCGGGATTTAAAGCCTCAAACCTCCCGCTTGCTCCGCAGGGCAGCGTAAGACCGTTTGAGGAAACCGTAAGGCCTATTTCATCTGCCGTCACCGAACCCTGATATCCCTTTAAGGCAGCGCTTAGCATGTAATGAAGGACAGCGGGCTGCAATCCGGTGGTGTAGGAATTGACCAGGAAAAACAGGGGCTTGCCGGTCAGAAGCTTTGCGCATAATTGAATGAGAGGATAAATAGCTTCTTCAATTTTCCAAACCTCCCCCTTTGGGCCTCTCCCATAGGAGGGCGGATCCATAATGATTGCGTCGTAGCGGCTGCCCCGGCGCAGCTCCCTCTCCGCGAATTTGACGCAGTCGTCCACGATCCAGCGGATCGGCGCGTCCCCAAGACCGGAGGAGCGGGCGTTTTCTTTTGCCCAGGCCACCATTCCTTTTGACGCGTCCACATGGGTGACGGCGGCGCCCGCCGAGGCAGCCGCTAAAGTAGCGCCGCCTGTATAGGCGAATAGATTCAATACCTTCACAGGGTGGCCGGCGCTTTTGATCTTACCGGAAAACCAGTCCCAGTTTACCGCCTGCTCCGGGAAAAGACCGGTATGCTTAAAATTGAAGGGTTTTAATTGGAAGGTAAGGGAACCATAGCGGATGCTCCATTGCTCCGGCAGATCAAAAAACTCCCATTCGCCGCCTCCCTTGCTGCTTCTGTGATAATGGGCGTTTACTTTGCGCCAGCGCTTTTCTGTTTTTGGAGTATTCCAGATGACCTGGGGATCTGGACGCACCAAAAGATAATCTCCCCAGCGTTCCAGCTTTTCGCCCGCGGAACAATCGATCACTTCGTAATCTTTCCAGCTATCTGCAATCCACATAAGACTCCTCGTTTCTTTCTTGTATTTTGCGCGCCCGGATCAAGCGGATCTCCGGCGGCGCTCTGTCCTTTGACATTATATCACACAGGAAGCCGGAAAGAAAGTTTGGAAAAAGTTTGGAAAAAATTTGGAAAAAAGAAAAAAAGTCCTTGCATTTGCCGGCTCTATCATGTAAAATAAGTACTGCTGTGGCATTGATAGCATAGAAGCGTGAGGTTGCTGCCGGCATGGCAGGTTTTCCGCAGAGCGAATGTCAAGTTAGGAAACTGGCGACAAGTCACTGTATACGAGTAACATCTACAAAGTAGAAACAACGTGCAGACGGGTTTGGAACGTTCGGAAGAATGCGGGGCATTCTCCGTCGCGGAGAAAATCCGTGACACGCACGGGAGTGTGTGCAGTCACCGCTTGTCGTACTGATGAAAAGTGCGAAAAGGAGGCGGCTTTTTTTATGGCAAGTCAAGTAATGAGAATCACATTGAAAGCGTATGATCACAAATTAGTTGATTCATCTGCGAAAAAGATTATCGAGACTGTGAAGAAAAACGGATCACAGGTGAGCGGACCGGTACCTCTTCCGACCAAAAGGGAAGTGATTACAATCTTAAGGGCTACTCACAAATATAAAGATTCCCGTGAACAGTTCGAGCAGAGAACTCATAAAAGACTGATCGATATCAAGACCCCTACCCAGAAAACGGTAGATGCGTTATCCCGTTTGGAGATGCCGGCAGGCGTGTATATTGATATCAAGATGAAAAACAAGTAGGATTTCATCTCAGGAGGAACAGGAACGTTCTTCGCAGCAAAACAAAGTTATGGATATCCTGAAGGGTTTTATATAGAAGCAATGACAGAAGATTTCGGCAAAAGTCCCATGGAGGGCCGCCCAAACTCCGCATTCCACTTATATGGACTTTCTAGGATGAACGGTTCCGCTGCCCTGTAATCTGGACATGAAGCGTTCCGCTGTAGAACAAACAGGAGGTAAAAAATGAAGAAAGCGATTTTAGCAACAAAAGTCGGAATGACTCAAATCTTCAACTCAGACGGCACATTAGTGCCGGTAACTGTATTAGAAGCTGGCCCGTGTTTTGTCACGCAGATCAAAACCGTGGAGAATGACGGATACAGCGCGGTACAGGTCGCGTTTGCTGACAAAAAAGAAAAGATCGTGAGCAAAGATGCAAATGGCAGAAAAGAAATCAGGAACAGGCACGGCGCAAACAAGCCTCAGATGGGGCATTTTGCGAAAGCCGGCGTATCCGCCAAGCGGTTTTTGAGAGAGTTTAAATTTGAAAATGCCGATGAATACAAATTAGGAGATGTCATCAAAACAGACATTTTTGCGGAGGGCGATAAAATCGACGCGACTGCAATCTCCAAAGGAAAAGGCTTCCAGGGAGTTATTAAGAGATACGGACAGCACAGAGGCCCTATGGCTCACGGTTCTAAGTTCCATCGCCATCAGGGTTCCAACGGCGCGTGTTCTTCACCGAGCCGCGTGTTCAAGGGCAAAGGGATGCCCGGACACATGGGAAACGTAAGGGTTACGATTCAGAACCTTGAAGTTGTAAAAGTTGACGCTGAGAACAACCTGCTCTTAGTGAAGGGTTCCGTGCCGGGGCCTAAAAAATGCATGGTGACCATCAAAGAGAGCGTAAAATCAGGCAGATAGCGCCTGAATCAGGAAAGGAGGAACTAAACGATGGCTAAAGTAGCTGTTTATAATATGGAAGGCAAAGAAGTTGACACCATGGAATTAAACGATGCTATCTTCGGCGTAGAAGTAAATGAGCATTTAGTACACATGGCAGTGCTTCAGAATCTTGCGAATAAACGCCAGGGAACGCAAAAGGCAAAAACACGTTCCGAAGTAAGAGGCGGTGGCAGGAAGCCGTGGAGGCAGAAAGGGACCGGACATGCAAGGCAGGGTTCTACAAGATCCCCGCAGTGGAGGCATGGCGGCGTAGTATTCGCTCCCGTTCCGAGGGATTACTCTTTCAAGATGAACCGGAAAGAAAAGAGGGCGGCTTTAAAATCCGCGCTGACATCCAGGGTGACTGAGAACAAACTTATCGTTGTGGACAGCCTGAAATTGGAAGCGATCAAAACCAAGGAATTTGTCCGCGTCATGAATAACTTAAACGTGAAAAAGGCGCTGGTCGTATTAAATGACATGGATATGAATGTCGTTCGGTCTGCCCGCAATATCCCGACGGTCAAGACGGCGCAGACAAATGAACTCAATGTATACGACGTGTTAAAATACGGCACAGTGGTCGTGACTAGGGACGCTGTGAAAACCATCGAGGAGGTGTATGCGTAATGGCAAATGTACAATATTATGATGTGATCCTCAAGCCGGTTGTGACAGAGAAGAGCATGGAAGCTATGGCGGACAAGGAATATACGTTCTTGGTGCATCCGGAAGCAAATAAGACCATGATCAAAGAAGCAGTTGAAAAAATGTTTGAAGGAACGAAGGTTGCGCGAGTCAATACCATGAACCAGGCCGGAAAAAAGAAAAGACGCGGCAACGTGGTCGGAAAAACGGCTAAGACCAAAAAAGCGATTGTCAAACTGACTGCTGACAGCAAGGATATTGAAATCTTTACCGGCCTGTAAAACGGCTTCCTATGCGCGGTGATGCGCGAGAACAAACAGCGAAAGGAGAACCACAATGGGAATTAAGACATATAAGCCATATACCCCTTCCAGAAGGAATATGACGGGATCTGATTTCTCCGAAATCACAAAAAAAACCCCGGAGAAATCCCTTACCGTTTCTTTAAAGAAACACGCCGGCCGCAACAATCAGGGTAAGATCACGGTGAGGCACCGCGGCGGCGGAAACAGGAGGAAATACAGGATCATCGACTTTAAGAGGAACAGCAAAGACGGCATTCCTGCAAAGGTGATCGGCATTGAGTACGATCCGAACAGAACGGCGAATATCGCGCTGATCTGCTATGCGGATGGAAAGAAATCCTACATCCTTGCTCCGGCCGGCCTGACAGACGGCATGACTGTCATGAGCGGCGCAGAGGCGGAGGTCCGCGTTGGGAACTGCCTGCCGCTTGAGAACATTCCGGTCGGCACGCAGGTACACAATGTGGAATTATATCCGGGCAAGGGCGGACAGATGGTGCGCTCTGCCGGCCTGAGCGCGCAGCTGATGGCAAAAGAGGGAAAATACGCTACGTTAAGGCTTCCTTCGGGAGAAATGCGCATGGTTCCGCTGAGATGCCGCGCGACGGTCGGTGTGATCGGAAATTCTGACCACAATCTTATAAATATCGGCAAGGCAGGCCGCAAGCGCCATATGGGCATCCGTCCGACGGTCCGCGGATCTGTTATGAATCCGAATGACCATCCGCACGGAGGCGGCGAGGGACGTGCGCCTATCGGACGCCCGGGTCCCTGTACCCCTTGGGGGAAACCGGCCCTCGGCCTTAAGACAAGAAAGAAGAACAAAGCTTCTAACAAGCTGATCGTAAGACGCAGGGACGGCAGGGTGTTAAAATAATCTTATCCTGCGGTCTCTTTGGAAGCGTTCTGCCGATCGGAACGGAAGAGAGGCAGTACCCCGCAGCTTGAGCATGCGGATCCGCTCCGCGAGCCTCAAGCTGCCACTTGCGCCAGGGGTTCTGGCAGCCTCGGCGCAAGAAGCGCCCGGCGCTGCCAGACACAGTGGCGCGGCAGCCTTTTCCGGTGTCAGGAAAAAAGACTTGCCTTTTGGGGATAAGTCTGTTATCATGTAAAAGATGTACACAGTCCTATGAAACACACGGCAACGTGTAAGGGCTGATGAATTAGGAGGTAAATTATGGCTCGTTCATTAAAAAAAGGACCATTTGCTGATGCCAGCTTGCTGAAAAAAGTAGATGCCATGAATGCATCTGGTGAAAAATCCGTGATTAAAACATGGTCACGCCGCTCTACGATCTTCCCGCAGTTCGTTGGACACACGTTCGCTGTCCATGATGGAAGAAAGCATGTGCCTGTCTATGTGACAGAGGATATGGTTGGCCATAAACTCGGTGAGTTTGTCGCTACAAGGACTTACAGAGGGCATGGAAAAGACGAAAAGAAATCAGGCGTCAGATAAGATACGATTTTGAAAGGAGGTTTTATCCATGGCAAAGGGACATAGAAGTCAGATCAAGAGAGAGAGAAACGCAGTGAAAGACACCAGGCCATCTGCAAAGCTATCTTATGCGAGAGTGTCTGTTCAGAAAGCCTGCTTCGTGTTAGATGCAATCCGCGGAAAGGATGTCCAGACCGCCCTTGCAATCGTAACATACAATCCCAGATACGCTTCAAGCTTAGTAAAGAAATTATTAGAGTCGGCGATCGCAAATGCCGAGAACAACAATGGAATGAAGGCGGAAAACCTTTATATTGCAGAGTGCTATGCAAACAAAGGTCCGACGATGAAGAGGATCCGGCCGAGGGCGCAGGGCAGGGCTTACAGGATTGAGAAGAAAATGAGCCACATTACAATCGTGCTGGATGAAAGATAATAGCATCCCGCCGGGCGGGAGGTTGTCCCGCGGAGAAGGCGGCAGGCGGAAAATACAGGCATTTTCCCGCTTTTGAGAAAGGAGTAAATATGGGACAGAAAGTTAATCCACATGGCTTGAGAGTCGGCATTATCAAGGACTGGGACTCTAAATGGTATGCGGAATCAGAGTTTGCAGATTTCCTGGCGGAAGATTACAAGATCAGAACATATCTGAAAAAGAAATTGTACGCCGCGGGTGTTTCCAAGATTGAGATTGAACGGGCGTCTGACCGCGTAAAGGTGATCATCTACACGGCAAAACCGGGCGTGGTGATCGGAAAAGGCGGCGCGGAGATTGAGAAGATCAAGGCAGAAGTTCAGAAATTTACAGATAAAAAACTGGTCGTTGACATTAAAGAAGTAAAAAGACCGGACCGTGACGCCCAGCTGGTGGCGGAGAACATCGCATTACAGCTGGAGAACCGTGTTTCTTTCCGCCGGGCAATGAAATCCTGCATGAGCAGAACGATGAAAGCGGGCGCAAAAGGGATCAAGACCTCTTGTTCCGGCCGTCTCGGCGGAGCGGATATGGCTCGCACGGAGTTCTACGCTGAGGGGACGATCCCGCTGCAGACATTGAGGGCGGATATTGATTACGGATTTGCGGAAGCAGATACCACTTACGGCAAAATCGGCGTTAAGGTCTGGATCTACAAGGGCGAAGTGCTTCCCGTAAAAGCAAATTCAGAAGCGAAAGAAACCGTGGAAGGAGGGACCCGATAATCATGTTAATGCCAAAGAGAGTAAAACATCGCAAGCAGTTCCGCGGCTCTATCCGTGGGAAAGCCACCAGAGGCAATAAGATTACCAACGGTGAGTACGGCATTGTCGCGACAGAACCATGCTGGATCAGATCGAACCAGATTGAGGCGGCCCGTATCGCTATGACCCGTTATGTAAAACGTGGCGGAAAAATCTGGATCAAAATCTTTCCTGACAAGCCAGTCACCGCAAAACCGGCCGAGACGCGCATGGGTTCCGGAAAAGGTTCTTTAGAGTACTGGGTGGCAGTTGTAAAACCAGGTCGTGTATTATTTGAAATCTCCGGAGTTCCGGAAGACGTTGCCAGAGAAGCGTTACGTCTTGCTACACATAAATTACCTTGTAAATGTAAAGTAGTTTCACGTGCAGATTTAGAAGGCGGTGTATCAAATGAAAACGAATAAATATTTAGAAGAATTAAGAAGCCATTCTGTTGCGGAATTAAACGCGCAGTTAATAGAAGCTAAGAAAGAGCTTTTCAATTTGAGGTTCCAGAACGCAACCAATCAGTTAGACAACACAAGCAGGATCAAAGAAGTCAGAAAAGACATTGCCAGGATTCAGACCATCATTACTGAGAAGGCAAAGGTTGCGCAGTAGAACTCTTAGGAAGGAGAACTTATCGTGGAAGAAAGAAGACTCAGAAAAACACGTATTGGCCTTGTTGTGAGCGATAAAATGGATAAAACGATCACGGTCGCGATCCAGGATAACGTAAGGCATCCGCTTTACAATAAAATCGTTAAGAAAACTTATAAATTAAAGGCGCACGACGAGAAGAACGAGTGCAAGATCGGTGACAAAGTAAAGGTTATGGAAACAAGGCCTCTGTCAAAGCATAAGAGATGGAGACTTGTGGAAATCATGGAAAGAGCAAAATAGTCAAAGGAGGCTGCAGGCATGGTACAACAGGAAAGCAGACTGAGAGTGGCCGATAACACAGGGGCAAAGGAATTGCTGGTTATCCGTGTTATGGGCGGATCTGTTAGAAGATATGCGAATATCGGCGACATTATTGTTGCTACGGTCAAAGACGCAACACCAGGAGGTGTTGTAAAAAAAGGCGACGTCGTAAAAGCTGTAGTTGTTCGCACAGTAAAAGGCGCGCGCCGCAAAGACGGTTCTTATATTAGATTTGACGAGAACGCTGCTGTCATCATTAAAGAGGATAAAACTCCGAGAGGAACACGCATTTTTGGACCGGTGGCGAGAGAGCTTCGTGAAAAGCAGTTCATGAAAATTGTTTCCTTAGCCCCGGAAGTATTGTAGGAGGACCAGGATATGGCAACCATGAAAATAAAAAAAGGCGATATGGTCAAAGTGATCGCTGGCAAAGATAAAGATAAAGAAGGCAAGGTTATTGCTGTCGATAGGAAAAAACACAGAGTCCTTGTAGAAGGCATCAACATGGTGACAAAACATGCGAAGCCGAGCATGGCGAACCAGAAAGGCGGTATTGTTCACATGGAAAGCCCGCTTGATATCTCTAACGTGATGTATCTCCATAAAGGCAAAGCGACCCGTGTGGGCTTTAAGATGGAGGGAGATAAGAAAGTGCGCTTCGCGAAGTCTACAGGCGAAGTTATTGACTGAGTAGAGAGAGGAGGCCAATCAGGTGAGCAGACTGAAAGAGCAATACCAGAATGAGATCGTAGATGCTATGATCAAAAAATTTGGATATAAGAATATCATGGAAGTGCCAAAGCTTGACAAAATCGTTGTCAATATGGGCGTTGGCGAAGCCAAAGAAAACGCAAAAATATTAGAAGCTGCAATGAAGGATATGGAAACGATCACAGGGCAGAAGGCGATCGCGACCAAGGCAAAAAAATCAATCGCAAACTTCAAGATCAGGGAAGGGATGGCGATCGGATGCAAGACCACCTTGCGCGGCGAGAAAATGTATGAATTTATGGATCGCTTGTTGAATCTGGCATTGCCCCGTGTGCGCGACTTCCGGGGGGTAAATCCGAACGCCTTTGACGGCCGCGGAAACTATGCCCTTGGCATCAAAGAGCAGCTGATTTTCCCGGAGATCGAATATGATAAAGTGGATAAGATCCGTGGCATGGACGTCATCTTTGTTACCACAGCTAAGACGGATGAAGAAGCTCGTGAATTATTGACATTGTTCAATATGCCGTTCACCAAATAAGCAGGAGGGAATCTTAATGGCTAAAACATCTATGAAAATAAAGCAGCAGCGCAAACAGAAATTTTCTACCAGAGAATACACACGCTGCCGTATTTGCGGACGTCCACATGCAGTTTTAAGAAAGTACGGGATCTGCAGAGTATGTTTCCGTGAGTTAGCATACAAGGGCCAGATACCAGGCGTTAAGAAAGCAAGCTGGTAATCAGACGGTACGGTGCGACCGTATTATTAAAAAGGAGGAAATATACATCATGATGACGAGTGATCCAATCGCAGATATGCTTACAAGAATCCGTAACGCAAACACTGCTAAACATGATACAGTTGATGTTCCCGCATCGAAAATGAAAATAGCGATCGCAGACATTCTTGTAGATGAGGGATATATCACAAAATATGATATCGTAGAAGATGGTAAATTCAAGACGATACGCATCACATTAAAATATGGCGCGGACAAAAATGAGAAAATCATTACGGGCTTAAAGAGGATCTCTAAACCAGGACTTCGCGTTTACGCTGCCAAAGATAAGATTCCAAGAGTGCTTGGAGGATTAGGCATCGCGATCCTTTCCACGAATCAGGGCATCATCACCGATAAGGAAGCCAGAAAGCTTCAGGTCGGCGGAGAAGTACTGGCATTTGTATGGTAAAATCATTTGTTTTCATTTAGCAGCTACGGCGCAAGCCGCAATTATATTTATCATTTTTAGGAGGTACGGGCATGTCACGCATAGGAAGAATGCCAATCGCGGTTCCGGCTGGCGTAACAGTGGATATTGCAGAAAATAATCATGTGACTGTAAAAGGTCCTAAGGGAACTCTCGAAAGAACCCTTCCATCCGAGATGGAAATCAGATCAGAAGGCAGCGTGGTCACTGTTGCAAGGCCGAACGATCTGAAAAGAATGAAATCCTTACACGGATTGACCAGAACGTTGATAAACAACATGGTGATCGGTGTGACAGAAGGATATACAAAACAGCTGGAAGTAAACGGTGTAGGTTACAGGGCATCGAAATCTGGAAAAGTCCTTACGCTCAACTTAGGGTATTCCCATCCGGTTGAGATGACAGATCCGGAAGGACTGGAATCCAAGGTAGATGGAAACAAAATCATTGTATCCGGCATCGATAAGGAAAAAGTCGGCCAATACGCGGCGGAAATCAGAGATAAGAGAAGACCTGAGCCTTATAAAGGAAAAGGCATCAAATACGTTGATGAAGTGATTAGGCGTAAAGTCGGCAAGACTGGTAAGAAATAAGGGAAAGGAGTGACGAAAAATGGTCAGTAAGAAATCAAGAACGGCAGTTCGTGAGAAGAAACATAGAAGAATGCGCCATCATCTCGCAGGCACAGCGATGAGGCCGCGTCTGGCTGTTTTCAGAAGCAATAATCATATGTACGCTCAGATTATTGACGATACAGTTGGAAATACCCTCGTTTCCGCATCCACTCTGGAAAAAGACATAAAAGCAGAATTAGAGAAAACGAATAACGTAGAGGCAGCATCCAGACTTGGCACTATAATCGCTAAGCGGGCGCTGGATAAGGGGATTACAAAGGTTGTCTTTGACAGAGGCGGCTTTATATATCAGGGCAAAGTAAAAGCCTTGGCTGAGGCAGCAAGAGAGGCTGGATTAGAATTTTAGGGGCCGGAGGTGAAAAACCGCAGGTTAAGAAACCGCAGGTGAAAAAACGTAGGTTTCTGGCTTTTTGGAGGAATGCGGGAGGGCTTTGGAGAGCGCTCTTGGATGAATCCGGAAAGATTCATTCATTTAGGAGGAAGAAACATGAAACGTGAAATCATTGATGCTAGTCAGTTAGAATTAAGTGAAAAAGTAGTATCAATCAAACGTGTAACGAAAGTTGTCAAGGGCGGCCGTAATTTCCGTTTTACCGCTTTAGTGGTTGTCGGCGATGGCAATGGCCATGTTGGCGCAGGCTTAGGAAAAGCGGCTGAAATTCCCGAGGCAATCCGCAAGGGAAAAGAAGACGCTATGAAGAAACTGATCTCTGTAAAATTAGATGATGTTTCCAGCATTACGCATGATGTGACAGGAAAACATACAGGGGCTTCGGTGCTGTTAAAGAAATCTCCGGAAGGTACTGGTATCATCGCTGGCGGTCCGGTCCGTAATGTGTGCGAGCTGGCTGGCATCAAGAATATCCGTACAAAATCCTTGGGTTCTAACAATAAACAGAACGTGGTCCTTGCAACGATCACGGCTTTAAATCAGTTGAAATCCCCGGAAGAGGTAGCGAGACTTCGCGGCAAATCCGTGGAAGAAATCGTAAGTTAAGGGGGTGCTTGAGATGGCGGAAAAGAAAGTGAGAGTGACACTTATCAAGTCTACAATCGGCGCTGTTCCAAAGAACAGGAAGACAATCGAAGCGCTCGGGCTGAGAAAGATGCACAAAACAGTGGAACTGCCGGATAACGCCGCAACAGCCGGCGCGCTTCGCAAAGTGGCGCCGTATGTGAAAGTGGAAAAAATCTAAAACGAAGATAAGGAGGTGTTAGAGATGGACTTATCCAATTTACGGGGAGCGGCAGGCTCTACCCACAGCAGTAATTTCAGGAGAGGACGCGGGCACGGTTCGGGGAACGGTAAGACTGCCGGCAAGGGGCATAAAGGACAGAAAGCCCGTTCCGGATCTCCCAGGCCAGGCTTTGAAGGCGGTCAGATGCCATTATACAGAAGATTGCCAAAGAGAGGCTTCAAGTGCAGGAACTCCAAGACGATCGTTGCGATCAATGTCTCAGCGCTGGAAGGTTTTGAGAATGATGCAGTCGTCTCTGTCAAGACACTCATCGAGGCGGGGATAGTGAAAAATCCAAGAGATGGAGTCAAGATTCTGGGCAATGGCAAATTTACTAAGAAGCTCACAGTTCAGGCAAATGCCTTTAGCGCAAGCGCAAAAGAAAAAATTGAGGCTCTTGGTGGAAAAGCAGAGGTGATCTAATGCTAGAGACACTCCGTAACGCTTTTAAAATTAAAGATATTCGCAAAAAGATTATTTTTACATTTTTAATGTTGATCGTCATCAGGATTGGAAGCCAGCTTCCGATCCCTGGTGTCAGAAGTGAAGTATTTGCAAGCTGGTTTGCAAGTCAGACTGCGGATGGAATGGGGTTTTTTGATGCGATTACAGGCGGGTCATTCTATAATATGTCTATCTTTGCGTTAAATATCACGCCGTATATCACTTCCTCCATCATTATGCAGCTTCTGACCATCGCGATCCCAAAGCTGGAGGAAATGCAGCGTGATGGGGAGGAAGGGCGCAAAAAGATTGCGGAGATTACGAGATATCTCACGATCGTCCTTGCTTTCATTGAGGCTATCGCCATGACGATCGGATTTTACAGAGGCGACATTCTCGAAAATAAAAATGCGCTCTGCATCATTATGGTGGTCCTTACATTGACGGCAGGTTCTGCGGTATTGATGTGGATAGGAGAGCGGATTACGGAAAAAGGCGTCGGAAATGGTATTTCCATCGTGCTTACCATCAACATCATTTCCCGCATGCCCAATGACATTGCTGTTTTATATCAGCAGTTCATTTCTGGAAAATCCGTTCCGAAAGGGATCCTTGCAGGAGTGATCATCCTAGCGATCATTCTCGCCATGGTCGTATTCGTTGTGTTTTTACAGGGCGGCGTCCGGAAAATCCCGGTGCAGTATTCCAAAAAGGTTCAGGGAAGAAAACAGGTTGGCGGCCAGTCAACCCACATTCCGTTGAAAGTCAACACAAGCGGCGTGATTCCGGTCATTTTCGCGCAGTCTCTGTTTCAGACGCCGGTCGTTATCGCGAATCTGCTGGGAAAAGGAAACGGAACCGGCATTGGAAGTAAGATATTAAAAGGAATGTCTCAGTCAAACTGGTGCAATCCCAACGAGCCGGTGTATTCGATCGGACTGGTGGTTTACATCGTATTGATCATAGCATTCGCCTATTTTTATACTTCCATTACGTTCAATCCGCTGGAGATTGCCAATAATATGAAAAAAGCAGGCGGTTTCATTCCCGGTGTCAGGCCCGGAAAACCGACGAGCGACTATCTGAATACCATATTGAATTATATTGTTTTTATAGGAGCGGTTGCACTTGCGTTTATTGCATTTGTTCCGATCTTCTTTGACGGAGTGTTTGGAGCGAACGTATCGTTCGGCGGGACATCCATTATCATTATCGTGGGTGTTGTAATCGAGACATTAAAACAGATTGAATCACAAATGCGCGTGCGTTATTATAAAGGATTCTTAAATGATTGATCGGACGTCAAAGATGCCGAAATGGCTGGTTTGTAAAGGAAACGCTGGGCTTTTATAGTTCAGCGTTACTTTCCTATTTATTGATCCTTCATTTTATTTCTTTATTTTATATCTGCTTTATGGGATCTGGTAAAAATGAAAAGCGTATCATATAAAAAGCGTATCATAATAAAAAGCGTACGATATAAAAAGCGTATCATATAAAAAGCATACCATATAAAAAGCGTATCATGTAAAAAGCGTACGATATAAAAGAGTTTATGCCTATAAAAAACAAGAAAGGTAGGGTCATTATGAAAATTATCATGTTAGGGGCTCCGGGAGCCGGAAAAGGGACACAGGCAAAGCAGATCGCGGATAAGTATCAGATACCGCACATTTCAACGGGCGACATTTTCCGGGCAAACATCAAAAATGGAACGGAACTGGGCCAGAAAGCAAAGCAGTACATGGATCAGGGGTTGTTAGTGCCGGATGAACTGACCTGCGATCTTGTAATGGACAGGATACAGCAGGAGGACTGCGCCAACGGCTTTGTCTTAGATGGTTTCCCGAGGACTATCCCGCAGGCAGAGGCGCTTACGGCGGCGCTTGATAAAATAAATCAGAAAATGGATTACGCGATCAATGTAGACGTGCCGGACGAAAACATCGTAAACCGCATGAGCGGCAGGCGCGCCTGCCTCAATTGCGGCGCCACATACCATATCGTTTCCATTCCCACGAAGGTAGAGGGCATTTGCGACAAATGCGGGGAACCGGTCGTTTTAAGAGATGACGATAAGCCGGAGACAGTTCAGAAACGTTTGACGGTATACCATGAGCAGACACAGCCGCTGATCGACTATTATGAAAAAGCGGGCATATTGAAGTCGGTAGACGGAACGCAATCCATGGAAAAAGTATTTTCCGACATTGCGGCGATCCTTGGAGAGTAGCACAGACGCCCATGTGACAGGACTGCCGCGGAAACGGAGGGAAGTAAGAAGAAATGTCTGTTATAATTAAATCAGACCGTGAAATTGGATTGATGAGACAGGCGGGAAAAATTCTTGCGAAGGTGCATCAGGAGCTGGAAAAAGAGTTAAGGCCGGGAATATCTACGCTGGAACTGGACCGGCTGGGAGAAAAAATGATACGCGGTTTTGGCTGTGAGCCTTCCTTTAAAAATTATGAGGGATATCCGGCAGCCATCTGCATTTCCTTAAATGAAGAAGTGGTGCATGGGATCCCTTCTAAGGACAGGATCCTGAAAGAGGGGGATATTGTAAGCCTAGACGCGGGGGTCGCCTACAAAGGATACCATGCCGACGCGGCAAGGACACATGGCGTGGGGAAAATTTCCGAGGAAGCGGGACTTTTGATAGAAAGGACCAGACAGAGTTTTTTTGAAGGGATGAAGTATGCGGTGGCGGGAAACCGCCTCCATGAGATTTCTAAAGCCATCGGTGATTATGCGGAGAGCTTTGGATATGGCGTTGTGAGGGATTTGTGCGGCCATGGGATCGGCTCCCATCTCCACGAAGACCCGGAGGTGCCAAATTTCCGGCAGAACTGCCGGGGCATCCGATTAAGGCCGGGGATGACCCTTGCGATAGAACCGATGATCAATGCGGGCACCGCGGAAGTGATATGGCTGGATGACGACTGGACCGTTGTGACAGAGGATCTGTCCGTGTCCGCACATTATGAAAATACAATCGTGATCACAGAGGGCAGGGCGGAGATCTTGACCCTGACAGAGCAGGAGCTTGCAGAGGGGATCTGGTAGAGGCGGGCAAGCCCGCACGCCCCCCCGTCTGGAAAAGCCGCCTGCCGGCGATGGAATGCGAGGAGATATGGAATTTGCGAGATCCCTGTCGGGACATGACAGAAATCAGATATACTGGATAAAAGAAAAAGAGGATAAGGTCGCATATTTGGTCAACGGGACAACAAAGCCCCTTGCGGCGCCGAAGAAAAAAAGCTTAAAGCATATTCAGATTATCAAAAATCTTCCGATAGAAGTAACGGAGATTTTGTCCGGTACCGTGACTGACCTTGAGGTGAAAAGGGCAGTCCGGCTGTATGAAAGCATCATAAAATGATAGGTTTCCAAGGGAAATTTTTTGTGTTTCCTGTGAGAGATGTTTGGTTCTAGTATGAAAAACAGGAGGATTATTCAATGTCAAAAGCAGACGTAATTGAAGTGGAAGGCACCGTTGTAGAAAAGCTGCCAAATGCTTTTTTTAAGGTGGAGCTTGAAAACGGACACCAGATTTTGGCGACCATCAGCGGAAAACTCCGCATGAACTTCATCCGCATTTTGCCTGGCGATAGAGTCACCATTGAAATGTCGCCATATGACCTGACCAAGGGCAGGATTATTTGGAGAGACAAATAAAAATATATTGACTTCTAAAAAGTGTCCGTGTTATAATTTAAACCGGACACTTTTGGATAGAGCCATTTTTGCGGAAAAACTGGAAGCAAAAATGGCCTTGATAAGAAAGGAGGATCTGCTGTGAAAGTAAGATCATCAGTTAAGCCTATTTGCGAGAAATGCAAAGTCATTAAAAGAAAAGGGAGCATCAGGATCATCTGTGAGAATCCCAAACACAAACAGAGACAGGGCTGAGAAGTTCTTGTCTTATCTGTGTATGTATTATGCGCGGCTGTAGCGAAACGCCCGGCAGGGTTGTTTGCGCTATTATCATAATAAACAGCAGGAATGCTGCTTCTTCATGCCATGTACCGGTGGCATGAGGAGAAAAAATCCAAATTCAGAAAAGATAAGAAGGGCACACATTTCAGGCCGGAGACAACGGAGCTGTCCGGATTATTTTTTTGCGTCTGCCGAAACGGGGCGGTAAAGCCATGAGGTCAAGTGGCTTGCAGAAATGATAGGAGATCACAGACAATAAGGTGCGCGAAGGCATCAGATGAATTAATGGAGGTTAAAAAGCACATGGCTCGTATTGCAGGTGTAGATTTACCAAGAGAAAAACGTGTAGAAATCGGTCTGACTTACATTTACGGAATCGGGAGAGTAAGCTCTAACCGCATCCTGAAAGAAGCAAAGGTAAATCCCGATACCCGCGTCAGAGATCTGACAGATGACGAAGTCAAGAGGATCAGCGCGGTGATCGATGAGACGCAGACCGTAGAGGGCGATCTGAGGAGAGAGGTTGCCATGAACATCAAGCGGCTTCAGGAGATCGGCTGCTATCGCGGGATCCGCCATAGAAAAGGGCTTCCGGTCCGCGGGCAGAAAACAAAGACCAACGCCAGGACGCGCAAGGGACCGAAGCGTACCGTTGCCAACAAGAAGAAATAAGGCTGCTGCCTCTTGGCGCATGTTCTCCAGCACTCCCGCGGCGGGGGAGGCTCTCGCCTGAACCGTAACGGAGCGGGTTCCCTGCGAGAGCAGCGAGCGCTCTGCCGGAGTACGCTCCGCGGAACGGCTGTGAGCTGGAAAACAGTTTTGTTGCACAGAAAACAGATTATTTTAGAGAAAGTAGGTTAGTTTAGATATGGCTAAAGTTACAAAAAAAGTGACAAAAAAGCGTGTAAAGAAAAACGTTGAACGCGGACAGGCGCATATTCAGTCATCTTTTAATAATACCATCGTAACGATCACAGATGCGGAAGGCAATGCCTTATCATGGGCAAGCGCCGGCGGCCTTGGGTTTAGAGGATCCAAGAAATCTACTCCATATGCTGCGCAGATGGCTGCGGAGACAGCTACGAAGGCGGCTTTGGTACATGGTTTGAAAACCGTTGATGTTATGGTGAAAGGTCCAGGTTCGGGAAGAGAAGCAGCCATTCGCGCGCTTTCCGCCTGCGGTCTTGAAGTTACCAGCATCAAAGATGTGACTCCAGTACCACACAATGGATGTCGTCCACCAAAACGCAGAAGAGTTTAATTTAGGAGGAGAGACGAAAATGGCAGTAAATAGAGTACCTGTTTTGAAAAGATGCAGATCACTTGGCTTAGAACCAAGTTTCTTAGGATATGATAAAAAATCCAAGAGAGAATTAAAAAGAGCAAACAAGAAAATGTCAGAGTATGCCCTTCAGCTGAGAGAAAAACAGAAAGCAAAATTCATCTATGGCGTGCTGGAGAAGCCTTTCCATAATTACTATGAGAAAGCCGACAGGATGAAAGGCATGACCGGTACAAACCTGATGAGGATGTTAGAGTCCAGATTAGACAACGTTGTATACCGCCTGGGATTTGCGAGGACCAGAAGAGAAGCCAGGCAGATTGTCGGCCACAAATTCATATTAGTAAACGGAAAACAGGTGAACATTCCTTCTTATTTAGTAAAAGCCGGCGATGTTATCGAGATCAAGGAAAAGAACAAAGGCCTTCAGAGAATGAAAGACATCCTCGAGGTAACGGGCGGAAGATTGGTTCCGGACTGGTTAGATGCCGATGCTGAGAAATTACAGGGAACTGTAAAAGAATTGCCTTCCAGAGAGCAGATTGACGTACCTGTTGATGAAATGCTCATTGTCGAGTTATATTCCAAATAATCCTGAGTAGGCGGATTGAGAAAAAGGGAGAGTGCAGGAAGCATATCACACATGCAGCAGATACTGCATTCTTCTGTTCTCTGCGGACATTTGCCGAAACAATATTGATCCGTTAAGCAAATTACCCGAGAAGGAGGGATTTTGTAGTGTTCGATTTCCAAAAACCAAAAATTGAAATCGCAGAAATTTCAGAAGACAAGAAGTACGGAAAGTTTGTTGTAGAACCATTGGAAAGAGGCTACGGCACAACGCTTGGCAATTCGCTGAGAAGGATCATGCTGTCCTCTCTGCCGGGCGCGGCGGTAAGCCAGGTTAAGATCGAAGGTGTTTTACATGAATTCAGTTCGATTCCGGGGATAAAGGAAGACGTGACTGAGATTATTATGAATATCAAAAATCTTGCCATCAGAAATAACAGCTCTACAAATGAACCTAAAGTTGCTTACATTGAATTCGAAGGGGAAGGCGTAGTCACAGCAGCAGATATCCAGGTCGATCCAGACATTCAGATCTTTAATCCAGATTTGGTAATTGCCAACTTAAACGGCGGTCCTGACTGCAGATTATATATGGAGCTTACCATTGATAAAGGAAGGGGATATGCCAGCGCGGAGAAGAATAAAAAAGAAGATGTGCCCATCGGCGTGATCGCAGTCGATTCTATCTACACACCGGTAGAACGTGTCAATCTTTTCGTTGAGAATACCCGTGTCGGCCAGATTACGGATTATGATAAACTTACCTTGGATGTCTATACCAACGGTACCTTAGAGCCGGATGAAGCTGTCAGCTTGGCGGCGAAAGTGCTGAGCGAGCATTTGAATCTTTTCATTGATCTGTCGGAAGCGGCTGTAAACGCAGATGTTATGATCGAAAAAGAGGACAATGCGAAAGAAAAAGTATTAGAGATGAATATAGATGAACTTGAGCTGTCTGTCCGTTCCTACAACTGTTTGAAGAGGGCTGGCATCAATACCGTGGAGGAACTCACGAACAGGACGCCGGAGGATATGATGAAAGTTCGGAATTTAGGCCGTAAATCCTTAGAGGAGGTTCTGGCAAAATTAAAAGAGCTGGGGCTCCAGCTGAATCAAGGAGACGAATAACTCATAAAACAGGCAGAAACAGTAAGGCCGAATGGCATAGAGTATGTCTGGTGCCGCAGGGTGTATGCAGTGCGTTTTTTGCATGATGAACGGGGAAATGCGTTTGTCACGGCGGAACGGCATGCAGATGAGATTCTGCCGCACGGTCATGAGTGGCGCTTGGAAGCATTCTGTGACGGTACGCAGAGTCTTCCGGAACAAGGATATGGTGTTCGGCAAATAAGACCAAGGGCGTTGCCGGATATCCCACAATATGGAGGAAAATTAAAATGGCAAAATATCGTAAATTAGGCAGGACTTCTAGCCAGAGGAAAGCATTGTTAAGAGGTCAGGTGACAGCATTGATAAACAATGGCAAAATCGTTACCACGGAGGCAAGGGCAAAGGAGGTCCGCAAAATCGCTGAGGGACTGATCACGCTTGCGGTAAAGGAGAAAGATAACTTTGAAGAAGTGACTGTAAAAGCAAAAGTTCCCCGCAAGGACAAGGACGGCAAGAGGGTGAAAGAAGTAGTGGACGGCAAGAGAGTGACCCTATATGACGAGGTGGACAAAACCATCAAAAAAGATAAGCCGTCCCGCCTTCATGCCCGCAGAAAAATGCTGAAAGTCCTTTACACCGTAAAAGAAGTTCCGACAGAAGCTGCAGGAAGAAAGAGAAACACCAAGACCGTCGATCTGGCGGCAAAATTATTTGACGAAATCGCTCCGAGGTATGTTGGCCGTAACGGCGGTTATACCAGAATCGTGAAGCTCGGACAGCGGAAAGGCGACGGTGCATTAGAAGTACTGCTTGAGTTAGTATAAAAATGGAACGGCAGGCAGCTGCGGAAGCGGCTGCCCTTTTTGCGTTAACCACCGTTCTTTCTTGCCAGGGAAAGCGTAAAAATAAATTCTGTCCCGACGCCCTCGGTGCTGATACAGTCAATGTTCTCGCCGTGCGCCTGGATGATTTCTTTTACAATGGAAAGGCCAAGGCCAGTGCCTTTTTTGTCTTTCCCCCTTGAGAGATCTGTCTTGTAAAAACGATCCCAGATTTTTTTGATACAGTCATTGGGGATGCCGATGCCGCTGTCTTTCACGGAGACGAAAACCTTTTCATTTTTTTCCGTTGTCTCCACGGTGATGGCGGAATCCGTGTGGCTGAATTTGATGGCATTGTCAATCAGATTATACAGCACCTGCTGAATCTTGCTGATATCTGCGGAGACAAAAAGCTGCTCGCCGGTCAAGATCAGGTTGAAGGAAATGCGCTTCTGCATACAGATGCCCTCGAAGGTCTGGACCGTTGTTTTAATGGTATGGTTGATATCGAAGCGGGAGATGTCCAGCATCATGCCGTGGGAACCGAATTTGTTTAATTCCAGCAGGCTCTGGGTCAGCTTGTTCAAGCGCTCGGTCTCAAATAAGATGATATTCAAATACTTATCCTGCAGCTTTGCGGGGATCGTACCGTCTAACATGGCTTCCACATAGCCTTTGATGGAAGTGAGAGGGGAGCGGAAGTCATGAGAGACGTTGGATACAAATTTTCTCTGATCCTCCTCTAAGGTTTTCAGCTCATTTGCCATATAATTTAAGGAGGCGGCAAGATAGCCGATCTCATCATTGGAATGCACATCGATCTTCGCCTCGAAATTGCCGGAAGCGTAGGCTTCCGCCCCCTTGGTGATCTTCCGTATGGGAATGTAGACCATATAAGTAAACAGGACTAGCACAATAAAGGCCGCGATAAACAGCAGGGCCAGGGTTTCATAAGAAATATGGATAAAATGATTTGCGAGGGAAACCAGGCTGCTGGAGGACTTATGGATAATGACATAGCCTCTCACTTTATAATTCACCGTGATAGGAGAAAACACGCTTAAGGTTTCCGTGGAAAAGCAATGATAAAAATCACCGATCTGATAATAATTGTTTCCGAAATCAGCGGCATCAAAGTCTGTGACAGCCGCTTCCGCCCCTGCCTCTCCGGCAGTGTTCAAAAGTATCGTCCCCCGCGTGTCCATAATCCAGATCTGCCCGGAAAGATAAGCGCTTAAAGTGGAAAGCTGATCCTGCAGTTCTTCCAGGGTAGTGGACTGGCTGAAATAATTTTGGGCGTAATTGCTGGAAATCAGAGCCGCTTCCCGATAAAGAGAGGCGGCCTCCCTGCGCGTTAAAAATTGAAAGGTAACCTGATAGGTAAAAACGGCAATGATGACAAAGCCGATCAGGCCATACATCAGATAGCCGGCCAGCAGCTTGGGGTAAAGTGTACGCTTCATGATTCTTTGACCTCGAACTTGTAACCGATGCCCCAGACAGTAGCGAGGCTCCAGGAGGCATGATCCTTGATTTTTTCCCTGAGGCGTTTGACATGGACGTCTACGGTGCGGGTGTCTCCGATATATTCATATCCCCAGATATGATCCAGCAGCTGTTCCCTGGTGAATACCTGGTTTGGGGAAGAAGCCAGAAAGTAGAGAAGCTCTAACTCCTTTGGCGGCATATCGATGGGTTTGCCATTATAAAGGACGGAGTAATTAGAGAGATTCACCACCAGATCGGGATATTTGACGCATTTTAATTCCGAAGAAGGCTCCTCTGCCTTTGCAGGCTGATAGCGCCGCAAAACGGCTTTTACCCGCGCCACCAATTCTTTGGAATCAAAGGGCTTTATCATGTAATCATCAGCGCCCAATTCCAAGCCCAGCACCTTGTCGAAAATCTCGCCTTTGGCGGAAAGCATGATGATCGGAACATTTCCTTTGGCGCGGACTTCCCGGCACACCTGATAGCCGTCAATCCCGGGAAGCATCAGATCCAGCAGGATCAGGTTGGGGCTGTACTGCTCAAAGGCCTTTAAGGCTTCCTCACCGTCATTTACAATTTTAGTATCGAAGCATTCCTTGGTAAGATAGAGCGAAATCAGTTCTGCGATGTTATTGTCGTCATCCACGATCAGGATTTTTTGTTTTGCTGCCATAGGGCATGACCTCCTTACTATTGAAATTCTGCAATCGTAACTCCGGAATCTCCCTCTCCAAATTCTCCGAGATGGAAAGATTTTACATATTTCAAGCGCTTTAGATGGGCATGCACCGCATTGCGGAGCGCCCCTGTCCCTTTCCCGTGGACGATCCGCACCGATGGCAGATGAGCCAGATAGGCATCGTCTAAATATTTGTCTAAAAGCGCAATGGCCTCGTCCGTGGTCTTTCCGATGAGATTTATCTCCGGTGAAACGGAGGCGGATTTGCTCATCCGGATCTTTCCGGCGCCTGTTTTGCCGTATTTCCCGCCGGAGGGAGCAGGGTCTTCCTCGAGTAAGATCAGATCGCTGATATTCACAAGGGAACGTAAAATCCCCATCTGTACATATAAATCTCCTTTGGAGTTGGGCAGGGAGTGAACAGTCCCCTTTAAATTCATGCTGATGACCTTGACGCTGTCCCCGATCCGCAGCTTCTTTGGGACGTTATGATTGGAAACGGCGTTCTTTTTCTGATCCGCCATGTGCTTTTGGGTATCATCCATCTTGCTGCGGATTTTGGCGCGCTCCTTTTCCATTTCACTCATGGGAGCCTGGGCGGAGCCGAATTTGTTGAAGTTTCGGATGGTTTCATCTGCGATATCTTTGGCTTCTTTTAAAATACGGTACGCCTGCTCATTTGCCTCCCGCAGGATCTTCTCCCGGCTGGAATCCAGACGCTCCTGTTTTTTGGCCAGTGCGTCCTTTGCTCTGCGGATCTCCTCCTTATACTGGTTGATCTCCAGCTGCTCCTGTTCAAGGGTAAGACGGCTCTTTTCCAGATCGGCTAGCAAGTCCTCAAAGTTTTCCTCATTTTCACTCATGCGCCCTTTCGCGTCCTCAATGATATCAGGGGCAAGCCCTAATTTTTGGGAAATAGCAAACGCATTGCTTTTGCCCGGGATGCCGATCAGGAGGCGATAGGTAGGGGTTAGCGTATCCACATTAAATTCACAGCAGGCGTTTTCTACGCCAGGGGAAGAGAGCGCGAATATTTTCAGTTCGCTGTAGTGGGTGGTCGCCATGACCTTAGCGCCGCGTGATTTTAATTTGGATAAAATGGAAATAGCCAAAGCAGCGCCCTCCGCAGGATCGGTTCCGGCACATAATTCGTCGAATAATACGAGAGAGCGGCTGTTTGCCTGCCCTAAAATGCGGATGATATTCTTCATGTGGGAAGAAAAGGTGCTTAAGGACTGCTCGATGCTCTGCTCATCTCCGATATCGGCAAAGACTTCATCAAAAACGCCAAGCTCCGAGCGCTCGGAGGCGGGAATATGCAGTCCCGCCTGTCCCATCAGGGTCAATAAGCCCGCGGTTTTTAAGGAAACGGTCTTGCCGCCCGTGTTAGGCCCTGTCACGATCAGAAGCTGGAAATCCTCTCCCAGGCGCACATCGATAGGAACAGCCTTTTGGGGGTCTAAGAGCGGATGGCGGCCTTTTTTGATGTGAATGCGCCCATCCGTGTTAAAAAGCGGAGCCACGCCACGGCAGGACTGCGCGAGGGAAGCCTTTGCGAAGATGAAATCTAATTCCGCCAGCGTATCATAGTTTACGGCAAGCTGTGCGGAATGCCCGCCGGCCCTGCTGCTTAAATCGGCGAGAATTGCTTCGATTTCTTCCTGCTCCTTTAGCAGAAGCTCCTTGTATTCATTGTTTAAGTTCACGACAGCGGCCGGTTCGATAAAAAGAGTGGATCCGGTGGAGGACTGATCGTGTATCATGCCCGGCACCTGGGATTTCGCCTCCGCCTTTACCGGCAGGCAGTAGCGGCCGTCCCGCATCGTGATGACCGTATCCTGCAGATAGCTGCGGATGGCGGCATTGTTTATCATGGAATTCATCTGCGACCGGATTTTGTGGTTCATGCTGCGCATGGAATTTCGGATGGAACGGAGCGTGCGGCTGGCGTCATCGGCAATCTCCTCCTCCGAAAGGATGCAGCGGCGGATTTCCTCCAGCAGCGGCGTAAGCGGCTCGATCCGCGCGAAATGCCCTGTCAGGGAATCGGAGGCCTCCACCTCCTTTTCCAGGCGGGAAAATGCTTTTGCCCGCTTTGCCGCCTCTAACAGGGAGCAGATGCGCAGCAGCTCCACGGCACTGAGCGGTGCGCCGATTTCCAGCCGCGCCAGAGAGTCGCGGATGTTCCTTACGCCGGAAAAAGAGAGCGTCCCGCTTTGGAAGATGCGGCTGAGGGCGTCTTTGGTCTGCCGCTGCAGCAGTTCGATTTCCGTAAGATCCGTGCGGGGCTGCAATGTGCGGCACCGGGCTTTGGCTTCATCGCTGAACGCGTATTCTGCAAGCTGTTCTGTGATTTTATGATATTCTAAGGTTTTTAAAACTTTGTCATTCATCATAGGAGAGTCCTTTTATGGGTGTCCTGCTCATCAGGTTTATCAGATCTGTCCCGCCGGCAGCGGGCGGATATTCATTCTGCTTTAGATTATATCCTATTCCGAAAGGGAAGAAAAGCGGAAATGAAAAAATAGTATTGCATGGCTGTTCAATTGCAACTATAATAGCTATAGTACGGTTTTGTAATGGTCTGCTTTTCAATAGTTTGAGAGATGAAAAGACCGCCTGACGGCGGCAGAATGAGAGGAATCATGCAGGATAAGGAGCAGGGACAGTTTTCTTTTATCAATGAGAAAATAAAAAAGAAGCCGTTGAATAAAAAACGCCTGTTGTTTCAGGCTTGCTTTTGCGTGGTGATGGCGGCCGTATTCGGCATAGTGGCAGCGCTGGTATTTACATATGTCCAGCCGAAGATCCAGCGGCTGATGTATCCGCAGCAGGAACCGGTATTCACGATTCCGGGGAACGATGTGACGGGTGCGGGATCTCCCGCGGGGACGGAGGGGACAGAAACGGCGGCAGCGACAGAGACAGAAGCTGAGACGGAAACAGAGACAGAAACTGAAACTGAGACGGAGAAAGAGACTGATCCGGAAACTGAGACGGAAGCGCAGAGGGATGACTGGGAGCTGGAACTGGAAGATTTCCAGAATTTACAGAATAAATTATACGCGGTGGGCAGGGAAGCCAGCAAGTCCATTGTGACAGTGACCGGTGTAAAGAGCAATACTGACTGGTTTCAAAATCCTTATGAAAGCAAGGATCAGGCATCCGGCATGATTGTGGCAAAAGGCGGCGGGGATCTGCTGATCTTGACAGAGAGGAAAGTCATTGCCGGCGCAGAGGCGATCTATGTCACGTTTATCAATGACGCAACCGTGGAAGCTTCCATGAATAAGTATGATGGAAATACGGGGATTGCCATTTTGAGCGTGCCGCTCGAGGGCATTAGCGAGGATACCCTGCAAGCGATCCAGACGATCGTTCTTGGAAATTCCTACGCGATCACGCAGGGGGCGGTTGCCATTGCGGTGGGAAGCCCTCTTGGAACGAATTATTCGATTCTGACCGGAAACATAACGTCCACGACGAACAGCATTTCAACCATTGACAGTAATTACACCGTGTTTACCACAGATATTGTGGGAAGCAGCAACGGAAGCGGCGTGCTGGTCAACGCCAAAGGCGAAGTGATCGGCCTGGTCATGCAGGACTACGGCAGCGCGGAAGATCAGAATACGCTGACTGCGATCTCGATTTCCGAGATCAAAGCGATCATTGAGATGCTCTCCAACGGCAAGGACATTCCCTATATCGGCCTGGAATTATCCACGGTGACGAACGATATCGCCCAGGAGTACGATATACCAAAGGGCGCTTACATCAAAGGCGTGGAGATGGATTCGCCCGCTATGGCGGCGGGCCTGCAGAGCGGAGATGTTCTGACGAGAATGGACGGGGAAAATATTTTTACAGTGGACAGTTATGAGAATAAGCTGCTTACGCTGGCGCCGGGAGATGTGGTGGAGATCACCGTTGAGCGTCAGGGGACAGAGGGGTACACAGAGCTTCTCTGTATGGTGGAAGTGAGTGTATTAAACGGAACAGAGAAATGAGGGAATTATGAAATATATTGAAAGCCTCCGGGAAGGCGAGAGAATCAATGAGGTTTATCTTTGCAAGGTAAAACAGTCCGCGCTGACAAAGGCGGGGAAGCCTTATGACAGCCTGCTTCTGCAGGATAAGACGGGAACGCTGGACGCGAAAATCTGGGAGCCGTCTTCCGTCGGGATCGATGAATTTGAAGCTTTGGATTATATTGCGGTCATGGGGGACGTCACCAGCTTCCAGGGAAATCTTCAGTTGAATGTCAAGCGCGTCCGCAGGGTGCAGCAGGAGGAATATGATCCGGGAGATTATCTTCCGGTCAGCACGCGGGACATCCATGAAATGTATGGAGAGCTTACCGCCATAATCCGCACGATAGAAAACAGTTATTTAAAAAGGCTGCTGGAAAGTTTTTTTATAGAAGATAAAGAATTTGAGAAGCGGTTTCAATTCCATTCCGCCGCTAAGACGGTACACCACGGCTTTGTGGGAGGCTTGTTAGAGCATACCTTGAGCGTGGCGAAGCATTGTGACTATTTCGCTTCCGTTTATCCGATGCTCAACCGTGACCTGATCGTGGCTGCGGCCATCTTTCATGATATCGGAAAATTGGAGGAGCTGTCTGTGTTTCCGGAAAATGACTATACGGACGCCGGCCAGCTGTTAGGCCATATTATCATCGGGACGGAAATGGTAGGAGAGCGCATACGCGAGATTCCCGGTTTTCCGCAAGGCCTTGCCAACGAGCTGAAGCATTGCATTTTGGCGCATCACGGCGAGTTAGAGTTCGGTTCGCCCAAAAAACCGGCATTGGCGGAGGCGCTCGCCTTAAGCTTTGCGGATAATGTGGATGCAAAGATGGAGACGATCCGTGAGATCTTTGCCAATGTACCGGAAAACAATCAGGAATGGCAGGGATATAACCGTCTGCTGGAGAGCAATATCCGCAGATCGGGAAAAGAATAGGGAAATCAGCAGATGCCATAAGCAGCCCACGGAATACGGAGGCTGCTTATTTTAGCGCGGGGGAAAGCCGTCAAAGCTGCCGGTTATCTGGCGCGGAGATTTTGCGGGGGATCCCCTTTGGATAAGGAGGAGCGGTGTTGCGGAAAAATGATGTGATAGAACTTGCGATCGAGGATATGGGAGTGGATGCGGAGGGGATCGGCAGATATGAGGGAATGGCCTTTTTCGTGAAGGACGCCCTGCCGGGAGATTTGATAAAAGCCCGTATCACAAAACTGAAAAAAAACTTCGGCTATGCAAGGTTAGAAGAAATTCTCGTTCCCTCTAAGGCGCGGGTGACGCCGGAATGCAGCCTGCACAGGAAATGCGGGGGCTGCCAGCTCCAGGCGATGGATTATGGGAAACAGCTGGAGTTTAAGCAGAAGAAGGTGCGTGAGAATCTCATCCGTATCGGCGGTTTTTCTCCGGAGTTTGTAGATAAGGCGCTGCTTCCCATCGTGGGAATGGAGAATCCCTACCGCTACCGCAACAAGGCGCAGTTTCCCGTGGGGAGGGATCCATCGGGAAGGATAGCAGCCGGATTTTACGCGGCAAGAACGCACAGCATCATTCCTGTCACCGACTGTAAGCTGGGGGTAAAAGAGAATCAGAAGGTTTTGGAGGCCGTGCTCTCCTACATGGAAGAAAGGGGAGTGGAACCCTATGATGAGACGACCGGAAAAGGCCTTGTGCGCCATATTCTGATCCGCTATGGGTTTACCACAAAGGAACTCATGGTCTGCGTGGTTATCAATGGGAAGAAGCTTTTGGCAGCGGAATGCCTGATTGGGAAGCTGTGTGCCATTGAGGGAATGACGAGCATTTCTGTGAATCAGAATACGAAGAATACAAATGTAATTTTGGGTGAAGTGACGGAGTGTATCTGGGGACAGCCCTATATCACGGATTACATTCATTTAAGACAGTGTAACGCTGCGGATACGGCAGCGCAGGAAAACGGGGCGCGGAAAGAGTTTGCGCTTACGGATGCGTCAATCGCTTATCGCATTTCACCGCAGTCTTTTTATCAGGTCAATCCCGTACAGACAGAGAAGCTGTACAGCCTTGCCCTGGAGTATGCAGGCCTGACCGGAAAGGAGACCGTGTGGGATTTGTACTGCGGCATTGGTACGATCTCCCTCTTTCTGGCGCAGCGGGCAGGAAAGGTTTACGGGGTGGAAATCGTGCCTCAGGCGATAGAGGACGCGAAAAACAACGCGAAGCTGAACGGCATTTCCAATGCGGAGTTTTTTGTGGGAAAGGCCGAGGAGGTTTTGCCGGAGTTTTATGAGCATCAAAGCAGGATTAGCGGCGGGAGAGAGCAGGCGATGCTGCACCCCGATGTGATCGTGGTGGATCCTCCGCGCAAGGGGTGTGATGAAAAGTGCCTGGAGACGATGCTGAAAATGATGCCGGAGCGGATCGTGTATGTGAGCTGCGATCCGGCGACCCTGGCGAGGGATCTGCGGATACTCTGTCAGGGAGGGTATGAGGTGAAGAAGGCGAGGGCGGTGGATCAGTTTGGGCATACGGGGCATGTGGAGACGGTGGTTTTGATGTCAAGAAAAGATATGTGAATACAAAAAATGGCGCATTTTCGTGCTTGCGCGGAGTCTTTTCATTTTCAGGGGGCATCGGGGGCGGGGGCTTTCTTCAAAATGGCGTGGAAATCCCCGCGGTTTTGTGCTATACTTTAGTATGCAAAAGAGCAGATCATGGGAAAGGAAGGGCTCCCTCTTGTGGAGAAACTGATCGACATTAACAGCTATCCGGTCGCGAATGTACTGGATTTGCTGCTTCAAGATAAATCGACAAAAAAGAATATCATCTGGGCGACTGACACCTATGAAGAATATGGCGAGGGATTCACGGACAAGTCTGAGATAAAGGGAAACGCGCTGCTGCTGCGCGCCGGCATGATCCGCCCCCGCATACAGAAATCGCAGGAGGCACAGGCGGAGCGCACCAGGAAAAAGGCGGAGGTGTTCACCCCCGCCTGGCTTTGTAACCGAATGAACAATTACCTCGATGAGGACTGGTTTGGACGCAAGGATGTGTTTAATACGGAGAATGAGGATCACACATGGACTGTCACGGAAGGAAGAATCGAGTTCCCGAAGCGGAAAAAATGGCAGCATTATGTGGATTCCCGAAGGCTGGAAATCACCTGCGGAGAGGCGCCTTATCTTGCCTCCCGCTACGACATGCAGGCGGGAGAGCTGATTGTCCCGCCGCTCAGGCGCATCGGAATGCTCGACCGAAAGCTGCGGATTGTGAATGAAAATACCGGCACATACGATGAGTGGCTGAAGTGGGCGATCCGCGCGTTTGAGGCATCCTACGGATATGAGTACCAGGGCGACAATGTTCTGATCGCGAGGATCAATCTGCTGCTGACTTTCACGGATTATTACGAGGAGCGCTGGGAGCGGCAGCCGGATGGCAAACTGCTGAAGCTGGTGGCGAATAAAATCGCCTGGAACCTCTGGCAGATGGACGGCCTGAAAGACACCGTGCCGCTCGGCAAGCCGTATGAAGCGTTTCAGCAGATGACGCTCTTTGATATGTT
>CAZAMD010000012.1:0-2462 GCA_964486485.1 uncultured Roseburia sp.
CAGAACGCTTAAACGCAAAGCGCTTAAAAAGCACAGAACTTAAAAACAAAACGCTTCACGGCAATTCAAGAGGCAGCCGCCCGCACGATTCGATCATCGCGGAGCGGCTGCCTTAGTTTGCCCTGCTTTCTGTTTTTTATCCCTGTCCGCCGCCCCGCGGGCGAACGAGCCTTTTCTCATTCGCCGCACCGGTCCCAGAGTCCCTGTATGTACGTCCTCGCCTCGACCGCGTTCTCCGGCACGGTATTCTCCAGCGTCGCATGGACAAAGGGCTTCCGCTCTTTTAAAAAGCGGATAATCTGACTGTAGTCCATCTCCCCCGTTCCGGCAGCCACAGAGACAAGCTCCCCATCCTTTACCACAAAATCCTTGATATGCACCACGGCAATGTCGTCTCCAAGCACTTCGACCGCTTCCGCAAAAATCTCCTCCCTGTTCTGATAATTCGGGAGATCCAGCAGATTTACCGGATCAAAGATGATCTGTAAATTGGGAGATCCGATCTCATCCAAAACCCTTCTGGCGCGTTTTGGATTGCATACAATATGCTTGTATACCGGTTCTATGGCAAAAATAACCCCCATCTTTTCCGCGTACTCCACCACCGGACGCAGATTCCGGATGAAGATCCCAAGCGCCTCCTCCGAATGATTCCGCTCCTCAAATCTGTATTTTTCATTGACAGCGCCGGTTTCCGTGCCGACAACGCCCGCCCCGAGCAAAGAGGCAAAGCGGATATTCGCCAGATAGCGTTTCTTTATTCTGGCAAGACTCTCCTCATTGGGATTTGCCAGATTTAGGTAGCAGCCTAAGACTGCCACGTCCAGCTCATTCTTTTCAAAAAGCTTTTTTAAGTAAAGCGCCAAGCCCGGCGTCAGAGCGCCGTCATCCACCGGATATTCGGAGATCACCTTCCCCAACGCCAGATGGCCGCAGGAAAAGCCCTGCTCACGGGCAATGGCAAGCCGCTCTGCGAGAGGAGCTTGCTTGATATCATGTAAACGGATTCCTAATTGCATACTTCATCTACCCCCTGTAAGATTACAGCCTCTCCCTCCGCTCCGGTGACAGAGACATTTTCCAGTACCAGTTTCTTTACATTATTGGCAAAGATCCCTTTTTTGCTGCAGACCTCCACGCCCTCGGACATCGCGGGCACATCGCATTTCGGATTCTCTGCATAGGTGACTTTGACATTTCTCATAACGATCTCTTCGATCTTCTGCTCCGGCAGCCCGTCAAAGTAAGCCGCGGCGACATGACAGTTCTTCGCGTCGATATCCTCAAAATCAAGGCGTCTGATACAGGGCGTCCTCTCATCCACCGGCATCTTTTCGCGGCTCTGGACATATTCTGTCTTCCCATCCGGATCGCAGAAATAAAAGCTGTTTACCACAAAGGGCGTCATCACATGATCCATCTCTATGTTTCGGAAAGCAATGTGATCTAACACAGCGTCTTTTCCGCGTCCCCGCCTTGTTTTGATGCGAAGCCCTCTGTCGGTATGGCGGAATAAACAGTTCTCAACGATTAAATTCTCAACGCCGCCTGCCATTTCGCTTCCCACCGTGACCGCGCCGTGGCCGTTTTCCATCAGGCACTGACGGATATGAAGATTTTCCGACGGTGTTTTGTACTTCTTTCCCATATAGATCTTTCCCGATTTCACCGCGATACAGTCATCCCCTAAGGAGAATCGGATTCCGGCAATCTCTACATCCTTGCAGGATTCCGGATCCAACCCGTCGGTATTGGGAGAATCACTTGGGTTTTCAATCGTCAGATTGTAAAATTTCAGGTGATCCGAAAAGTACGGATGCAGGGTCCACGACGGACTGTTGCAGAATTTCACGCCCTGTACCGTCACATGTTTGCAGTGGCTGATAAAAAACAGACGCGGGCGGAAGGCTTTCACCATCACCTTGGGATTATGCCACCAATTTTCCCTAGAAGCATTTCCGTTGATAGTTCCTTTTCCGTAAATCCGCACATTTTTTACCGAAATGCCGGTGATGATTCCCGCGAACATGGGAAGCGGATTCCCCTCCCAGGTACCCAGGTTATACTCGTCCGTCTCATCATAGCTCTCAATCAGCGCCGGAAATACGGGGTAGGCGTCCCTGTCCGTCTCCGCCTTTAACTCCGCCTCCTCTTCCAGCTCCAGATTCAGGCCGCTTTTTAAAAACAGGCTGGTAATCTTATAAGTTCCCCTTGGAACAAGTACACGGCTGTTTGCGGGGCAGGCTAAGATTGCCGCCTGGATAAACTTGGTGTCATCGGAAACGCCATCCCCCTTCGCTCCGAAATCTTTTACATTTAAGGTCACAAATTCGTATTCCGTGGTAAATTTCAGGCTTCCGGCCTCACTGCCGTCCGCTTTTTTCACCACTGCCTCATACTCTGTCATCGGCTTTAAGTTAAACAAAGAGGTGATGACTGTCTCCGCCTTTTTTACATATAAT
>CAZAMD010000012.1:2562-17002 GCA_964486485.1 uncultured Roseburia sp.
TCTTCCCACAGCATCTGACTCTGGGCATATGCCATCATAAGTATTCCGGCGTCCAAAGAATTTGCATCCTCCGGCAGCATCCAACTTGCATCTAGTAATAATTCCGAAGCAAAATCCGCATATTTTTCCTTTAACAGGATATTCATGCGGCAGGCTTTTAACATGGTGTATGCGATCATCAAAGCCGCTTTCACGCTCCACTGCGCTCTCCCCGGAAGCAGCGTTTTCAGCAGCGCTTTATAGTAATCCTGCAATTTCCGATACTGCTCGTAAATTTCGATGCTCATGGCGTCCATCACGTCAATCAAAGCCATCATATAAAAGCCTGTCTGCTCTAAATCGGCAATCGCAAGTTCTGACTGCGGATTTAGGATAGCCTGCTGCACGTTGTCAAACTGAGCAATGATGTGGTTGTACTGTTCTTTTTTGCCGTAACGTGTTTCTGCTTCCATATAAAACGGAAGAATCCGGTACATCCCCTCCAGCTTTACGGCGCTGCCTAACTCATAGAAAAGACTGCCGTCCTGATAGCCTGCTTCCTCCTTTAATTTCTTTTTTAATGCTTCCACGGAAGCAAGATACCCTTCTGCTCCGGTCATCCGGTATAAAAAGGATAAGACGCTGCCGTATTCCGGCTCTTCCTCTGTCTTTGCATGTTTCAGGAAAGTCAGATACTTCTCCCCGCCTGTGGCTTCATACATCTGCATCGCGCCCTTTTGCAGCAGGCTCTCCGTCTCCCCGTCTTTGAGATATTGTTCCATCCATCTTTCTGTTTTCATCTGCTTCTCCCTTCTCTTATTTTTTCGCTGCTGCCCGCTCCTTTGAGCGGCAGCTTTTTACACTTCACGCTTCCGCCTCTTCCTCCTTTGGGACTCCCGCCCTTTTCCAGTATCCCGTTTTATAGACCAGATAGAGCGCAGCCGCCGCCAGTCCGTTGCTGACCACTACGGAATACCAGACGCTTCGGACGCCCATATCCAATAATTCCTGACACACATAAAGCGTTCCAAATCGGAAGAGCCAGAGCCTTGCCACATCCACCGCCATATTAACTGTCGTCTGCCCGCAGCCCTGAAACAGGCCAAGCGTGGTGTTATAGACGCCGTTTGCAAAGCACCAGAACGCCATGATGCTTAAAAAATCCGCCGCCATGGCGACCACCTGCGGGTCATCGGAAAAAATTTCCACAATGGCGGTAGATATGGGCATTCTTGACAAGATCATGCCTCCCACAAAAAGGAAGATGACACAGACCCTTCTGGATAACAGATAGCCTTCCTGTGCCCGCTTCATCTGATTTGCCCCCACATTCTGTCCCACAATAATCGCAACCGCGGAACCGATACCGTTCGAGGGCAGCGTAATCAGCCCGTTGACTTTATTTCCAATCCCATAGGCAGCCATCGCCTGCGCCCCATAGACAAAGACGCTCTTGCTCATCAGAAGAAAGCCAAGCTGTGTGGTGCTTCCGCCAATCGCGCTGGGCAGCCCCACTTTTACAATACTTTTTAACTTTTCTTTTTCCAGCTTTGTCTTTCGGATCTCCAGATATAACAATCGTTTTTTATTATGCAGGATGATGAAAGCGATGACCGCCGGCACTACTTTGGAAAACAGGGTGGCAAGCGCCGCCCCCGCAACGCCAAAATGAAATACCACCATCATGACAGGATCCAATATCATATTTAATGTGATCCCAAGAAGATTCATCAGCATCGGCCTTAAGGTATCTCCCTGCGCCTGATTGATCGCCACATACATATTTACCATATACATAAAAGGCATATCCAAAATCGCGATCTGCATATAGATCCTGCTGTAAGTAAAGGTTTCTCCCTCCGCTCCAAGCCATGCCACGATCCATGGGGTGGCAAAGGCTACGATCACGGCACAGACCACGGCAAACGCCATCGCGCAGACAAAAATATGGTTTGCCATAGACCTTGCGTCCTCATCCCTCTTCGCCCCGATAAACTGGGAGATCAGCACAGACCCTGCCACTGTGATACCGGCGCCGAAGTTGATCACTAAATTCTGTACGGGAGTCACTAAATTGATCGCCGCTAATTCCTCCGTTCCTAACTTCCCCAGCCAGTAAGTGTCTGTCAGGTTGTACATCGTCTGTAAAAAGCTGTTAATGATGACAGGGACGGATAAGAGCAAAATGGCGCGAAACATATTTCCGCTCAATATCTGCTCCCTGCTGACTGTTTGTTTCATGCTCTCACCTTACCTTCTTTTCGTCTCTTCTTCTGTTTTATAACGAAAATCCGCAAACTCCGCGTAGAGCGGCCGCTCTCCCCCATAGGCATACACTCCCACCATGGCTCCCGTAAAGCGCTTTCCCACAGGGATCGCTTCATCGCAAAGATAATACACATTTTCCAGATCCGCCGCTTCGACCGCCTCTCCGAAGACCTTGCAGCGGAAGTTTCGATGCAGATATTCCGTCCTCACCTCAAAAGTGACGCTTTCTCCCTCCGGATCGTCCGGCAGAGCGGCAAGCCTCACTTTCTCATGGCAGATCGTTTCTGTTCCAATATGTTCTTTTACCTGCACAAAATAGGACGTATCATATCCCAGATAAAAATTCACCCAGGTGTTTTCATCATAATAGCAGGTAAGACCTGCCTCCTGCCCCTCTTTTAACGCCGGAATCCGCAAAACTGCCTCTGCGGAAAAACAAAAATCCCTCTGCCTCTGCAATAAGATATTTCTTGCCTCTACCCTCTCTAAGGGATAGGCGCTTCCCTTGATCCTCACTCCGGTTTCGGTATAGACGATTCCATCCGGTTCCGGCGCTCTGGGGGTTACCCAGTGTTTCTTCCGCCACTCTTCCGGTTTCCTCTCCGGCATCCATTCCGGCAGATCAGGCTTTTTTTGCAATACGCTAGGACCCTTCAATCCGTTTACTACGGGCCATCCGTCTGCCGTCCAGGTGATGGGGTCTAACGCCGTCTCCCTCCCTAAGATACTATATCCGTCTCCTATTCTTCTGCCGCAGAGGTAAACCATATACCATTCCCCGTTCTGGGTACACACCGGTTTGCCGTGGCCGCACCGCTGAATGACTGCTTTTTCGTCTGTCTGGCGCATGATCGGGTCATAGGGACAAGGCTCGTAATTTCCAAACAGCTCCCGACTCCTCGCCACCGTGATCCGGTGTCCCATTCCGGTTCCGCCCTCCGCCAGAAACAGATAATAATAACCGTCCTTTTTTAACAGATGGGGACCTTCCGGCGCGCGCTTCTGATGACCGTAATAAAGCAGTGAGGCTTCGGAAATCTGTCCGGTGCAGTCGCCGTTTAATTCAAATATGCGGGCGCCCCGGTTTAACAGCATATAGTGCCTTCCATCCTCGTGGAAGATCGAAGGGTCTATTCCGTCCTCGTCGATGACTGCCGGCCTCGAGTAAGGCCCCTCCGGCCGTTCGGAGGAAACGACTATCTGTTTCCGGTACACCGTGCCGGTATCATTGAGACGGTATGTGGCGGTAATATAAAATCTGCCGTTATCATAAGAGATATCCGGCGCCCAGTACCCTCTTCCTCCCTCTAATTCCTCTAACATCGCCCATTCCGGATTCTCAATGGCATGACCGATGATCTCCCAGTGTATCAGATCTTTGGAATGGGAGATGGGGATACAGGGAAAAAAGATAAAGGAAGAATTGACCATATAATAGTCCTCTCCCACCCTTACGATGGATGGATCGGGAAACATTCCCGTGCGGATGGGGTTGTGGTACATATCCTCATATGCCGCTCCCACCTGTTTTTCGTAGTAAGAAAGCAGTTCCTTATGCCCCGCTCTCCACGCGATCTCATAGGGAGTCACCCTCTGCGCATCCCCCGCGGTAACGTCCATTCCCACCTTTTCCACGAGGTAACGGTTTAAGTCTTCCCTGCCGGACATGGCGGCATAATGCAAAATCGTCCGGTTCTGCCCGTCCACCGTATTCATGCTGGCTCTTGAATATTCGACGATGTATTTCACGATGGGAACATTCCCTGTCTTTGCCGCATAGAGCGCTAACGGAATGCCTTCTTTCGTTGTTTCATCAATACAGGGCGGATCCTCCGCTAAGATGCGCTTCACCTCTTCAAAATCTTCCCTTTCGATCGCTTCCTGTAAGTTCATGCCTCTCCTCCATGCCGCGGCTGCCCTTCGTCAGGATCCGCTCCGGGCAGGGCCGCCACCTTGATATATTCAAAATCACCATATCCGCCCTTTGCTTCCTTTTCCGATACCGTGGCAAACAAGCCGATCTTCGCCCCTACCCAGGTATGGTCGGAGGGCATAAAAGCAAGCTCCACCGGATGCCTCTCCCCGCCGTCCAGCGAATAATGCATACGGAATGAAATGCCAGCCTCTCCTTTCTCCAGCGATAAGGAGAGAACTGCCTTTTTCGCATCGGGAGCAAGGGATTCGATCGTTTCTGTCTTTTCGCTGACCCCGTCTCTTCCATCGCAGGAAACGCCAAGGATCAGCGCGCGCGCTCCCCCCTCGCTCCTTACGCCGATGTAGGCATAGTGTCCGCCCATCATGACCATGCCCGCCTGCTCCCCGTCAGAGAGACCGGCGAAGTGGAGGCAGGTTTCCGCCGTAAAAAACGGGCATACGATTTTTTGCGTCAGCACATTGGACAGCTCCCAAAGCACCGGCGCGCTTTTTCCGGAGGGATTTAAGCAATAGAGCCTTAAAAATCCCGGACGCCCGCGCAGGGAATAGAAGTTTTCCTGCCGGTTGCCCAGCCACTGCCACATCAGGTTTAAGGTATCGCTCTCAAAAGAATCGCTGGCTTGCAGATAGCACGGCTCTTCGCTGACGCCCGTATCGGGTTTCTTATGAATCATACATGGCTCTCCGCAGCCGTCCTTTGCATGGATCCCTATGACCGGCCAGTCGTTTTCCCAGACAACCGGCTGGATGTGGACGATGCGCCCGTAAAGACCCCTGTCCTGGAAATGGAGGAACCACTCCTCCCCGTTTTCCGTGTCTGTCAGCGCGCCCTGATGAGGCCCGTTGATGGGGCTGTCCCCCTGATGCATCACAATTTTTTCTTCGTAGGGTCCATAGATATCTTTAGAGCGCAATGCCGTCTGCCATCCGGCCTTGACTCCGCCCGCCGGAGCTAAGATGTAATAATAGCCGTTCCGCCGATATACTTTCGGCCCCTCAATGGTAGGCTGAGTCTCCACTCCGCTATAGAAGATATGATCCTCCCCGACTGCCCTTGTCCCGTCCCAGGACATCGGAAAAATGCCGAGATGGCTCTTAAAGCCGATCCGGCTCTTCGCGTATCCATGGATCACATATGCCTTGCCGTCCCCGTCCCAGTAAGGACAGGGGTCGATCAGGCCTTTTCCTTCTAAGACTAAGACCGGTTTTTCCCAAACGCCTAAGGGATCTTCTGTGCTTACCATGAAAATCCCTTCGTCCGGCATCCCGTAATAAATATAAAAACGTCCCTCATGATAGCGGATTGCGGGCGCCCACACCCCCTTCGCATGCTGAGGAATCTTATAATTTTCATAATCAATGTGATCGATCGCGTAATTTACCAGTTTCCAATTTATCAGGTCTTTCGACGTGAGGATCGGAAGTCCCGGTATGTAGTTAAAGCTGGATGCCGTCAGATAGTAAGTGTCCCCCACCCGGATTACATCCGGATCGGAATAATCTGCGAAAAGTATCGGGTTTTGAAAGGTACCGTCTCCTAAATCTGATTTCCATAATCTATCCATCTTCTCTATGATCCCCTTTCCCAATAAATAAAACTGCCATGACCACAAGACTGCGCAAGCTTTATCTTCTCATGCTCCAAGTAAAAAGCAGCAGTTCCACCCACGCCATCCGCAATCTCGCACTATGTGCTTCGACTTGCAAACAGCGGGATATTTGCTGTTGCAGTAAAAATGGCTTAAGATCACTCCCAAGCCACTAATAACTCACTGTATATCCCGCCTAACTCCTTTAGGCCTCTTGCGATGCAGCCGCCGTATATCACCGCTCCCTCATACCGCAGATGCGTATCATCGGCAAGCCCCTCCATGTGATATGGATAAACGCCCTGCGGCAGATGCATATACCACTTTTTGGTCTTTTCGGCGCCGGCCTCGCGCAGCTTCCCGCGGCTCATGCCGCAGAGATCGATCAGGGGCACCCGCAGCTCCTCCGCGGTCTGCTTCATGGCTGCCACATAGTCGGAATGCTCCCCCGGACCCAGCCGGTCCCCCTCCGTAAAGCATCTTCTCTCTATGGGGGTGATCAGCACCGGCCACGCTTTCTTATTTCTGGCCGCATGGATGAATTTTTCCAGATTGGCCTTATATTCCGAAAAAGGCTCGGTATAGCGGTCAGGATCCTCTTTTTTCTCGTCATTATGCCCAAACTGGATAAACAGGAAGTCGCCCTCCGTCATCCGGTCATAGATCGGCGCCAGCCTGGACTCATCGAGAAAGCTTTTGGTACTCCTGCCGTTTTTCGCGTGATTCTCCACCCGCACCTCCGGCTTTAAGAACAGATGGAACACCTGTCCGATTCCGGTCTGGGGAAACGTGTTGATATTATTATACTGCACGGTAGAGTCCCCCGCCCAATAAATCACTGCCATACGCCACCTCCCGGCTCCATCAGCGGAAGCCCGCCATTTCCGGCAAGCTTCCGCGTGACGCAGTCCCTGAATACGTTTTATTCTTTTACCGCTCCGATATTCACGCCCTTTACGAAGTATTTCTGCAAAAACGGGTATGCGATCATGAACGGAATGATGACGACGATGATCGCCGCGTTCTTTACTGTATTTTCGGTCGCTCCGTTGTTTGCCTGGGGCAGGTCGCTTCCCATGATGATACTTCTCAGCTTCATCTGGAAGTTGTACAGATTGGAATCTGTGATGTAGAGTTTGTAATGGGTATAATCGTTCCAGTAGGTAACCGCGAACATCAATCCGATGGACGCTAACGCCGCTTTTGACATCGGCAGCACGATCCTAAGGAAGGTCTGCATCGGCGAGCATCCGTCCAGTGTCGCGGATTCAAACAGGCTGACAGGAATCCCCTCAAAGAAGTTTCTCATCAGTACCAGATTGTAAACGTTCAACGCCGGAAACAGGATCACGACCCAGATGGTATTCGTCAGATGCAGGGATTTCAATACCAGGTAGGTAGGAATCATACCGCCCTGGAAAATCATGGTGAACAGTAACATATTCGCAAAAAAGTTACGTCCCGGCATCTCCCACTGGATCAATACATACGCACCGAACGTGGATAAGGTCAGCGCTAAGAATGTACCCGTGATCGTCGTGATGAACGAGATGATCAGCGGATGGTACAGGGTCGGATTCCTGAATACGGAAACGTAGCCAGCAAGACCGAACTCCTCCGGCCATAATTTCATACCATATGCGGTTTTCAGATCAAATGAGTCTACTATGATCTTCCACATTGGAACAATGATGATCAGGCTTAAAATGATGAATATCAAACCATTGACCATTGGAAAAATCTCAAATTTTTTCTTCTTCATCTCTGATGCTCCTTCCTAGACAATTCCTCGCCCTTCGCGTACTTTCTTACTTAAGTTGTTGCAGATGAGTACAAGAACCATGCCAACTAAAGATTTGAACAGACCTACCGCTGTCGTGTAACCATAGTTCGGAATCGAACCGCTGTTGAAGGTCTGATAGTAAATATACGTCTCAAGAACGTTAGAAACATCCAAGACCGCATCATTCTGCAGCACGAACGCAGACTCAAAAAGATTCATGACTTTTGCCAGGTTTAAGATGATGACTGTCAAAATCGTGTTCTGCAGGGCAGGGAATGTGATGTAGCGCATCTTGCCCCAGCGTCCGGCGCCGTCGATCGCCGCAGCTTCGTAAAGCTCTGTATTTATTCCGGCCAGTGTCGCCATAAAGATTACCGTCTGCCAGCCGGTTTCTTTCCAAACGTTAATCAGATAGTATGTAAATCTCCACCATTTTGAATCTCCCAGGAAATAAATCATACTGTCCGAGGTCAGTATACCGGCATTCACAAGGAAGGTATTGACAAGTCCCTGCATCGTAGGAGCCATGATCAAAGAGAATACGGATGCCGTAACTACCCATGACATGAAGTGCGGCAGATAAATGATGGTCTGTACCGCTTTTTTGAAATGGATGTTGTAAATCTCGTTCAAAAAGATGGAAACAACCACTGCCGCCGCGGTCGTTAAGAGCAGCTTGACAACGCTTATCATCAACGTGTTTCCGAACGCAGACCAGAAATTGGGCATGCCAAACATTTTCTGGAAATGTTTGAGGCCAACAAAAGTAGCATCTTTGATACCATTATAATCGGTAAATGCAAATCTTATGCCAAGCATCGGCAGGTAAAAGAAAATCACTGCGAATATAAATACAGGAAGAAACATCAGATAAAACCCTCTGTATTTATAGATTTTTGCCCCTAGATTCTTTTTGGAACCGTTGCCTGATACAGCTGATTGATTTTTATTATTTTTCATATCTATTCTTCCTCTTCAACAAAATGGTATTCGTTTTTATAAAATGATGTGGAGCATGGAATCCGTACCAGCTCCACATCATCATTTCCGCTATCGGGAAATCCTCATTTCGCTTACTGAGCGTTCAAGGAGTCGACAATTGACTGTGACCAGCCTGCGCCTCCGTCAGCTTCAAACTGAGCGTACGCCTCGTCGATGGTCTGCTGTCCCATAACAACGTTCGCGATCAAGGTGTTCTTTAAGGTTGTCAGGTCACCGTTGTACTCTGTCATAGCATCGGTACTCGGAACCAGGTCAGCCGTTACGCAGTTCTCGTTGAAGAGTTCCGCAGAAGCCTTTGCTTCCGGCTCAACCGCCAGCGGGTCGTCTGCCAGCTCAACGAGCGCGAGCATCGGATCGATATGCGCTTTCGTGTACTGTGTTCCCTCTGACTCTTTGTTCTCTAACATATGGAACGTGCCTTCTTCGTATACTTTCTCATTCTCTGTGCCGGCAAATAAGGTCTCGCCCGCGGTTGACCAGTGAACGCCTTCTACGCCATAGGTCCATAAGAACTGGGTGTCGCCGCCGTCCTGCATAGCCTCGATGAAGTATTTGTATACGCCTTCCGGATTCTCACAAGCAGATGTGATGCACCATACGGGCGGGATACGGTCTAAGTACTGTCCAACCTCTGCAAGAGGAGGAAGCGCTACAAGCTCGCCGCTTTTGCCGTTTTTCTCAAGGTTGGTCTTTAAGTTGGTCGCCCATGTACCAGCCCAGTAGGTGAATACGCCGAAGCTGTCGTCATAGAATTTGTTACGGCAGTCCGCGGTACCGTTGGTAAGGGTGGTCGGGTCGATCACGCCTGCCTTGTATGCCTCGCTCAGCCTGGTGAGAGCCGCTTTCATGGAATCCTCTGTAAAGCCGTCTTTCCATGTGCCGTCGTCTGCTAAGTAGAAGCTTGGGTTCGCATCCTGATAGAACTCCGGCAGATAGTTGATAAACGGAGCCTCTGTTCCTACGAAGCCCGCAGCGGATACGCCGTAGGTATCGCCCTCTGTGCCGTTGCCGTCCGGATCTCCGGTGGTGAATGCTTCCAGCATTGCAAGATACTCGTCATAATTGGTAGGAGCCTGTAATCCGCAGGCGTCTAACCATGCCTGTTTTACATAGGTCACGCAGCCGTTACCGCGTGTCGCCGGCATGCCGTACAATCTGCCGTCGATCCTCACACCGTCAACAACGCTTGTGCTGCCGTAAGCATCCTGCCTTGCCTTAAGGTCTGAGCCCTCATACGCGTCTGTCATATCCCACAGAACGCCCTCAGCCGCATATCCTGCGTAATAAGTAGCGGATAAGATCAGCACGTCCGGCCAGTCTCCGGAAGCGACGGTCTGGCCTACCACGTCATAGTAAGCGTCATGGTCAGGCTGGGTGACATTGATCTTGATGCCGGAGAGTTCCTCTAATTTTGCAATGAACTCCGCCTGTCCGTTTGGCTGCGTGAACACGGTACCGTCCACCATGATCGTGATCTCTTCCGGTTTTTCCACATCGGATGCCTCTCCGCCAGCCGCTTCGCTGCTGGCCTCTGTTGCCGGCGTCTCTGAAGCCGCGCTATTTTCCGCATTTCCGGGATCCGCGTTTGCAGAACCTTCATTGGTGGATTCATTGGTGGAACTACAGCCCATACTGGTTACCATTGCCGCAACCAGAAGCAAGGAAACTACCTTCTTTTTCATAAAAGACCTCCTAATTTAGATTTTTTGGATTTTTCAGCGGCATGAATCGCTGTCTTGGGCGTTTTTGGCGCTTTCGCCCCTGCCTCATGCCTGTTGCCATTTTATCAATTTTTCCCTATTTTAGCAAGAAACAATATTTGCTGTCTGGAACAAAATTTGTTTCCCCCGCCCAAACCCCTTGATTTTACAGGGTTTTTGAGGAGTCTTTCCGGTTGTTTTTTTTTCTCCCATGTGGTAAAATAACAATATCCATCATGAAAAAGCACAAAGGATGATTCCTCTTATGAAACTAAATTTCTCAATCCGCAAGACAGACAGAAGTAAGAATGAAGCGCATACATTTTTAACCATCCGGTTTGCTGTTTCCTACAGCCTTTTTTTGTTTGTGATTCTTCTTCTGATGGTATATCTGCACCATGTATCGACCAAAAATGCCAATGAAGAATTTTGGGATCAGAATAAATCTGCTTTTCAGAGCGCGGTCTCTTTCTTAAACAGCGACCTGTCCATTCTCGATTCCTACTGCCGCCAGCTCGCCCAGGATTCGCGCTTCCGCAGGCTCAGCCGCATGACCGATGCCTCCGGCAGTGATTTTTTCCTCTCCGGCCTGCACTTAAAGCAGACCCTGTCCGCCCATCTGTATTCCTATACGCATCTGCCGGTCAACTCGTATTTTGTCTATCTGCGCAATACGCGCTATGTGGCTTCCGTCAATGCCTTTACCTATGAGAAGCTCTATTATATGCATAACTACAAAACCTCCTGGCGGGATTTTTCCAATCTGGATCTATGGAGGGATCTGATCTATGCCAGCAACAAAGAGGGGACGATGTACCCTCTCGGCAGCTTTGTCGCCTCCGGCAGCGACGACGCCTATCTTTATCTGATCAATATGAACGCCCTTACCTACCGGAACATTCCAGCCACCGCGGGCTTCCACATCAGCTATGACAAGCTGAAGCATATTTTTTCCGGCGTTTCCCTGGGAAGCGCCGGATGCATCCTTGCCCTCGACAGCCAGAACGCGCCCGCGTTCATGGTTTCCGAGGCTCCCACCCTGCACGAGAACGAAGCGTTCTGCGACAGCCGCTCGCTCGCCGCCGATCTGAGCGCGCTTCCCTTCTCCAACGGGTATGCCTCTTACCGCATGAACGGCACCGATATGCATGTGACGTACCTCTCTTCCGGCGTCAGCGGCCTGCAGTATTACCTCCTGCAGCCCCAGTCCCTGTGTCCTGAGAAGTACCAGTCCTTTTTCACCCTCTTTCTGCTGCTCGCCGCCGCTTTCGGCCTTGGCCTGATCTTCCTGCTTGTCCACGGCAGCATGCGCCCCATCCTTCAGCTGGACACCGCGTTAAAGGAGACGATCACGGACAGGAATCAGCTGAAAGAGGTGGTGGAGGCGGCAAGGCCGATCATTTACAGCACCTATCTGCGCCAGCTGATGACCGGAAGCCTCTCCTCGCCAGATGAGCTGAACTACATCCAGTCGTTTCTCCACTTAGGCAATCCCGATCTGAATTATTATGTCATGTATGGAGTGGCCTATGAGAATGACCTTGTAGAAGCCGCGGAGCTTGCGGAGGGAAACGACAGCAGCAGCCGGATCATCTACGGTGTATTGGCACAGTATTTTTCCTACCACAATACGCTTTACCTCTTTTCGCCGGAGAAGCGCATCTATGCCCTGCTCCTTCCTTTCGAGGGAGACGGACAGAAAGCGCTGATCTCCATTCAGGAGAAAGTGCTGGATATCCACGAGACGCTGCTGGAACAGTATTCCATCTGGTTCTTTACCGGCATCGGGCTTCCCTGCAGCTTCCATAATATCTGGGAGTCTTACCAGCAGGCGAAGGACGCCTCCGGCTATACCTCAAAGAACTATATTTTCCTGCCCTATGAGATGCTGAAGAAAAACTCTCACGTTTACTACTATCCCGCGGATTTTTCCTCCCGGATGATCTCGTTTATCACGGCGGGGAACTATCCGCAGGTAGCGGAGCTGTTCCATCTGATCTACCAGGAAAACATCGAGGAGCGCTCCCTCTCGCTGCAGCTTTTGAAGTTCCTGCTCACCGATATCCGCAATACGCTGCTAAAGGCCCGCTTTTCCGTCACCTGCGCGGACGGGGAGAGCGAGGAGCTTGCGGAGATCGACGCCCTTTTCTCCAAAGAGGATCTGACGTTCCGCTATTGCGAGGATATCGCTCTGAAATTGTGCGTTTTCTTTCAGAAAAAATCGGAAAAGCAAAATCTCATCGACCATATCGTGGCATATATCCGCGATAATTACAAAGACCCCTCTCTCGGGCTCAACAAGATCTCAGATGAGTTTCACATATCGGAAAGTTATTTTTCCCATATGTTTAAGGAGAAAATGCACATCAATTTCTCGGTCTACCTGGAGGATCTGCGCCTGAACGAAGCCGCACGCCTGATCAAGGAGGGCAGCTTTAATCTGACCGGCATCTCCGTCGAGGTGGGCTATAACAATGTGACCTCGTTCCGCCGGGCTTTCAAGAAAAAATTCGGCATGACCCCAAGCGCAATGGCCAGCCAGTAAAGAAGTAAGGAGAATGAGCTATGCTGACATTTCAACGGGACATCCCGGAACACACCGGCATTCCCTCGCACTGCATCGAGCGTTTCATACGCCGCCTCGAAACACAGAAAGTTCCCATGCACAGCATCCTTTTGTACCGCCGCGACCGGCTGGTCGCGGAGGGATATTATGCCCCCTGCGGCCCAAAGACGCTGCACCGCATGTTTTCCATCACCAAAAGCTTCACTTCCATCGCCATCGGATTGCTAGAGGAGGAAGGGAAGCTCTCCCTCGGCGATGCGATCGTTTCTTATTTCCCGGATAAGGCGCCGGAGAACGTGCATCCCTGGATCGCTTCCATGACGATCCGCGATATGCTCATGATGCGGACCTGCCACGCCTCCACGACCTATAAGACGGACATGGAAAAGGACTGGGTGGAGAGCTTCTTTACCGTCCCGCCGACGCATCCCCCCGGAAAGCTGTTTCATTATGACACTTCCGCGGCCCATACCCTCTGCGCCCTTGCCGAGCGTTTAAGCGGTATGCCCATGCTGGACTATCTCAAGATGAAATTAGCTCCCCTTGACCTTTCCAAAGAATCCTATATGCTTACAGATCCTTTCGGCGTCTCCATGGGGGGCAGCGGCCTTGTCGCCACCTCTATGGATCTCCTGAGGTTCGCTTATTTCATCGCCCATGAGGGCAAGGTGGAGGGCAGTCAGCTGCTCTCTTCCGCTTATATCAAAACAGCAACCTCCCATCTGACAGATACCCTGATGACCGCTCCCTGCCGCAGCGAGGCCTGTGGTTACGGGTACCAGTTCTGGCGCAATGAAAAAGGAGGCTACGTCTGCTACGGCATGGGAGGGCAGCTCATCATCTTTCTTCCTGACTACGATCTCATCTGCATCACTACCGCAGACACACAGGGCATCGGAGGCGGAAACCAGCTCATTTACGATGCCCTGTATGACGAGATCCTGCCTTATCTTAAGGATTCCCCTCTGCCGGAAGAGGAACACAGCTCCGCCAGCCTCGCGTCACTCTTGCGGAATCTAAAGATCCCGCCCCTGGAGGGCGCTCCGTTCTCCCCGCTGCAGGAACGGATCCGCGGTGTCTCCTTTGCCTGCGCAAAAAACGCTCCGGGCTTTTCCGATCTTTCCTTTGCCTTTTTTGAAAACAGCGGTTCTATGGAAGTGACGGGAATTGCGGAAGTGACGGCGGAAGAAAACAGGAAAAAACCCTGCGGCATGCTCCGTTTCACCCTGCGGGGAGAATCCCACTCCCTCGCCTTTGGATTCGGGCATTTGCTCACCGGAGATTTTCCTGTCTATCACCAGCGCTATGCCGCCAGCGGCGCCTGGCTCTCCGAGGACACCCTGTATCTGCGCTTCCACATCATCGATGCCTATGTGGGTTCGGTACACTTTGAGATCTGTTTTGGAGAGGACGATGCGGCGGTCTTTATGAAAAAGCAGGAAGAGAGCCTGTTTCACGAATTTAACGGACATCTCTACGCAAAAAACCATGGATGAATGGTTCCATCCATGGTTTTTTTGCATCTCGTGTCCAACCGCTCCCTCAGCCTCCGGCAAGCCGCCCTTCCAGGAAAGAACGGGGCGTCCTGCCGGAGAATCATCGGAAACGGATCTCTTAC
>CAZAMD010000012.1:17102-21963 GCA_964486485.1 uncultured Roseburia sp.
TCCGGCTGAATCTCACGCAGAGGAGCTGTCTGGGGAGTCGCGATATATCCGGGTCCGATACCGTTACACTGGATATTACACTCGCCATACTCGGAAGCAATGTTTTTGGTAAGCATTTTTAATCCGCCTTTTGCGGCTGCGTATGCGGATACCGTCTCACGGCCAAGCTCACTCATCATAGAGCAGATGTTGATGATCTTTCCGTGTCCTTTTTTGATCATGCCAGGGATCACGGCCTTGGCCACGATGAAAGGAGCGTTTAAGTCAACGTCGATGACCTGTCTGAATTCAGCCGCAGTCATTTCACACATTGGGACACGTTTGATGATACCTGCATTGTTTACTAAGATATCAATGACGCCAACTTCTTCCTCTACTTTTTTTACCAGTTCATTGACCTGATCCTCGTTTGTCACATCGCATACATAGCCGTGCGCTTTGATGCCTTTTTCCGCATAAGCGGCAATTCCTTTGTCCACCAGTTCCTGTTTGATATCGTTGAATACGATGGTTGCGCCTGCATCCGCATACGCGGAAGCGATCGCAAAACCGATACCATAGGAAGCTCCCGTGACAAGCGCGATTTTTCCTTCCAGTGAAAAACTGTTCAAAATTGCCATTTTTTTATTCTCCTTTTTTATTTTATTTGCAAACCTCCCGAAAAACGGAAAGTCTCATGCACCTTACGTTTTTACAGGGTAACGCCCTGTTTAAAGATTGCCATATCATGGAAACCGGCTTCTTCGCTGCACACCTTTTTGCCGGAAGCGACTTCTATTACATAGTCAAAGAGCTTTTCTCCCGTCTCCTCTAACTCCGCGTCCTCTACCAGCACGCCGGCATTGAAATCGATCCAGTTTTTCTTTTTGCCCGCTAAGGCACTGTTGCTGGAGATCTTCACCGTCGGCACCGGAGAGGCAAAGGGAGTTCCGCGTCCCGTCGTAAACAAAACGATGTGCGCTCCGCTGGCAGCAAGAGCGGTGGATGCAACCAGGTCATTTCCCGGCGCGCTCAAAAGATTTAATCCCGGCGTCTCTACCCTCTCCCCGTAGGCAAGCACGCCCTTTACCGCGGCGCTGCCGGATTTCTGGGTGCAGCCCAGGGACTTATCCTCCAAGGTGGTAATGCCGCCTTTTTTATTGCCCGGCGACGGATTCTCGTAAATCGTCTGGTGATTCTCCTGGAAGTATTTCTTGAAATCGTTGATCAGATCTACCGTCTTGTGGAACAGCTCCTCGTTCTGGCAGCGGTTCATCAGCAGTGTCTCCGCGCCAAACATCTCAGGAACCTCGGTCAAAATCGTGGTGCCGCCCTTACTGATTAAAATATCAGAGAACTTTCCTACCAGCGGATTTGCGGTGATACCGGAAAATCCATCGCTGCCGCCGCACTTCATACCGACAATCAATTTGGAAACGCTGATCGGCTCCCGCTTCCATTCAGCCGCATAATCAATCAGCTCTGAAAGAAGCTTCTCCCCCTCTTCCATCTCATCCTCATACTCCTGGCAGACTAAGAACTTCACACGTTTTTCATCATATGCTCCGATGTATTTTTTCAATTCTTCGATATTACTGTTTTCACATCCAAGACCTAAGACCAGCACGCCGCCCGCGTTGGGATGGTTCACCAGATCCGCTAGGATTGCCCTGGTATGTTCCTGGTCGTCCCCCATCTGGGAGCAGCCGTAAGGGTGCGGGAAAGCAATCACTTCGTCTACCGTGCCGTGAATGTTTGCATTCGCGCGCTTCGCCATGGCGGTCGCAATGTTATTGACGCAGCCGACGGTAGGTATGATCCAGATCTCGTTGCGGACGCCGACTTTGCCGTCCGGACGGGAAAATCCCATAAAGGTGCGGTCCTGTGTCTGTGTTTCTTCGGTTTTGACAGGGTCATATGTGTATTCCAGCAGATCGCCCAATGCCGTTTTGACATTGTGCGTATGTACCCACTGCCCTGCGGAGATCGCTTCCTTGGCGTTTCCAATGCGGAAACCATATTTTACAACGTCTCCGCCCTGCGGAATGTCGGCAACCGCCATCTTATGGCCTGCCGGTATCGTCTCTAAGGCTGTCACCTCTGTTTCCGCGACAGTTACCTTTTCGCCCGGCGCAAGCTCTTTTAAAGCGACGATGACATTATCATTTTCGTGAATTTTGATAAAATCCTTCATAAGTTGTCCGCTCCTTATCAACGTTCTCTTATTTTTACGCGAATATCTTTTCCATCGCTTTTCTCATGCCCAGCGCACGGATATCTGTGATATAGGAAACAACCGCTTCCTCTGCTCCGGCAAGCTGCGTTAAATCCTGCCCCCAGAAAGATTCATTGGAAAGTACCGCGTGTGTATACTCTGCCGCGTCTTTTCCGCTGTTTGCCGCAAAAAACTCAAGTACGGCCGCATCATCTAAAATCTGATATTCCTCTCCGTCCCTGTGGCCGATCAGCGCTTTGTCACGGATCTCAGATCCGGTGTAGAATGCCATCAGCGCCGCTAAGGAGAAGGTAAGGTGTGTCGGGAGCTTTCCTTCTTTGCTGATATATTCTAAAAAGCTCGGCATACATCTCGCTCTCCATTTGGAAACGGAGTTCAGTGAGATGGACAATAAGGAGTGTTTGACATAAGGATTGTTAAATCTGGTGATCACAGCCTCCGCGAAGTCTAACAGATCCTGTTTGGGCAGGGTTAAAGTAGGAATCACCTCATCAAATATGGTTGCCCTGATGAATTTTAAGATCAATTCATCCTGCATGGACTCTAATACGATGTCGTTGCCGCAGAGGTAGGAAGCCAGCACGAAAGAGGTATGCGCGCCGTTTAAGATACGGACCTTTCTCTGCTTGTATGGCTTCTGATTGTCGGTAAAGATGACCGGAAGCCCTGCATCCGGGAGCGGGAACTCCCCGCTTATGTCTTTCGCGCTCTCGATCACCCAGAGAGCGAACGGTTCGCCTGTCACGATCAGATTATCCTGATATCCGAACTCTCTGCAGAGCTCCTCCGCCTCGTCTCTCGGATAGCCGGTGACAATACGATCCACCAGTGTGGAAGTGAATACGCAGGCATTGTTTAACCACGCTGTAAACGCCTCCTCTAAGTTCCAGAGTTTTGCAAATTTCAAGACACATTCTTTTAAGTGGATACCATTGTCGTCTATCAGCTCTACAGGGAGCATGACAAGTCCCTTGTCCTCCGCTCCGTTAAAGTGTTTGTATCTCTCATATAAAAATTTGGTCAGCTTGCCCGGATAGGTTTTCGGCGGGTTCATCTCGATGCGGTCTGTCTCATCGTACACGATGCCAGCCTCCGTGGTATTGGAAACAATAAAGCGCAGCGTGCCAAGCTTTGCATAGTCTGCATATTTCTCATATTCGTTGTAAGCATCCACCGCATCGGTCACGCTGGTCACCACGCGGTTGATCCGCTTTGCCTCGCCGTCTACGATGCCCCTTAACTGTACGGTGTACTGGCATTCCTGCTCATGGAAACGCTCTAACGTGCCAAACTCGATGGGTTTTACAAGCACGATGTCCCCGTCGAATTTCCCCTGTTCGTTGGCGATATCGATCATGTAGTCAACGAACGCGCGAAGGAAGTTCCCCTCGCCGAACTGCAGCACCTTGACTGGCCTTTCTTTTTTTCCCGTTTTTGCTTTGCTTAATAATTCCATGGTATCCTCCTGAATTTTTTTTATTTCACAACAGCGTTTCTGCATGTTCCGCAGTCTGCTGCTTTTTACTGCATTCTGTCGATTTGTAAGCGTTTACATGAACTATTTTTACATCTTTTCCTCCATTCGTCAAGATGTAATTTTGCACAATTTCGTGATTTTATCTATTTTTCTTTTTTAGCTATTTTATTTTTTTATGTTTTTTCCATTTTTCTTCTCAAAGCGGTTGCTTTCTCTTTTTCCCTATTGTATAATATCCTCAGTTCTGATGAAACTGCTTTTATCGGGTATTCTGAGCGTTTCATGAGATGTAAGCGCTTACATTCCTGTTTGGGACAGTGTGATTCCAGGAGAGGCAACATGACGATTTACGATATTTCAAAAAAAGCGGGAGTTTCTATCGCCACGGTATCCCGCGTCTTAAACGGCAGTGACAAGGTCCGTCCCGCCACCAGAAAAAAGGTGATGGACATCATTGAACAATATGAATACACGCCCAATGCCTCTGCCCGGGGAATGGGCCTGCACTCCTTGAAGACCGTAGGCATTCTCTGCGCGGATTCTTCCGACCTCTTCCTCGCCAAAGCAGTCTATTTTTTGGAGCAGGAACTGCAGGCCAGCGGTTATGAGTCCATCCTCTGCTGCACCGGCTACAATTTAGAAGTCAAAAAGAATTATGTGGATCTGATCCTTTCCAAAAAGGTGGACAGCATCATTTTAGTCGGCTCTAATTTCATCGGGACGAGCGAGGAGGAGAACCAGTATATCAAAGAGGCCTCCGCCCAGATCCCCATCATGCTTTTAAACGCGGCTTTTGACTACCCCAACGTTTACAGCATCCTCTGTGACGACTTCACCGCCATGTTTGAGGCGGCGTGCGCCATGATAGACGCTGGCATCCGCGATATTCTGTATCTGTACGATTCCGATTCCTACAGCGGGCAGAAAAAGCTGAAAGGCTTTCAGGCCGCCATGGACAGCCGGGGGATCAAGGATTACGAAAAACGGATCTGCTTTTACAACGGGCCGCCCCAGAGGGTCAAGGATGTGGCGGGATTCCTGGAGCCGATCGCGGCGGAAACGCCTTTTCGCGGCGTCATCGCGGCGGACGACGAGCTTGCCATCGGCGCTGTCAAAAACGCGCAGAACCATGGCGTCCGCATACCGGAGGATCTCTCCGTCATCGGTTA
>CAZAMD010000012.1:22063-34633 GCA_964486485.1 uncultured Roseburia sp.
GCCGCAGCGCGGCGGAAAGAGAGGAAAACATGAAACCATTTATGGATGGAAATTTTTTACTGCAGACAGAGACCGCACAGAAACTCTACCATGACTACGCGGAGAACACCCCGGTCTTAGATTACCACTGCCACATCAATCCGCAGGAGATCTATGAGGACCGCCGGTTTGAGAACATCACGCAGGTGTGGTTAGGCGGCGACCATTACAAATGGCGCCTGATGCGTTCCAACGGCGTGGATGAACGATACATCACCGGGGACGCTTCCGACAAAGAGAAATTTTTCAAGTGGGCAGAAGTATTAGGAAAGGCCATCGGCAATCCCCTCTTCCACTGGAGCCATCTGGAGTTAAAGAAATATTTCGGCTATGACGGCGTGCTGAATAAAAACACCGCCGCAGAAGTCTGGGAGCTGTGCAACAAGAGGCTTGCCGAGCCGGATATGACCGTCCGCAACATCATCAAACAGTCTGACGTGACGCTGATCTGCACCACAGACGACCCGGTTGACAGCTTAGAGTGGCACAAAAAAATCGCGGAGGATGATTCCTTTGATGTTCAGGTGCTTCCGGCATGGCGTCCCGACAAGGCGATGAACATTGAAAAAGAGACCTTCCTTGATTATCTTTCCCAGTTATCCGCAGTTTCCGGCGTTTCGATCGCTTCTTTTGCGGATTTAAAGAAAGCGCTTTTCAACCGTATGGATTTCTTTGCTTCCATGGGCTGCAGCGTATCTGACCACGCTTTAGAGTATGTGATGTACGCTCCCGCTTCCGAAACAGAAATCGAAGAGATCTTTGCAATACGTCTTTCCGGCGACGGCATTACCCGTGAGCAGGAATTAAAGTTCAAGACGGCGTTTATGCTCTTTGTCGGAACTGAATACGCGCGCCGCAATTGGGTGATGCAGCTTCACTATGGCTGCAAGCGCGACAACAATACACTGATGTTTGACCGCTTAGGCCCTGATACCGGATATGACTGTATCAACAATTACGCGCCGTCCTCCCAGATGGCGGATTACTTAAACGCGCTCAACAAAAACGGCAATCTTCCAAAGACCATTATCTACAGCTTAAATCCAAACGACAACCAGGCGATCGGAACCATCTTAGGCTGCTTCCAGGATTCCACCGCTGTCGCGAAGATCCAGCAGGGATCCGCATGGTGGTTCAACGATCACAAGGTGGGTATGCAGGATCAGATGATCTCTCTGGCGAACCTTGGCAATCTCTCCGGATTCGTGGGAATGCTCACAGACTCCAGAAGCTTTTTATCTTACACGCGCCACGATTATTTCCGCAGGATCCTCTGCAATCTGATCGGCGGCTGGGTAGAGGACGGCGAATTTCCGGCGGATTACGGGACTTTAGAGGAAATCGTGACAGGCATCTGCTACAACAATGCCGTAACCTATTTCGGCTTCGATTTATAAGAACTTCCATTTATAAGTTATAAGAACTTCCATTTATAAGATTATAAGAACTTTCATTTATAAGATTATAAGAACTTCCATTTATAAGATTATAAAAACTTCCATTATATAAAAAAGGAGATTTCATCATGGAACTTAGAACAGCCGCATCTCCAAGAGATGTGAAACACTACACGACCGAACGTTTGAGAGAAGAATTTTTAATCGGGGATCTATTCGCGGCAGATGAGATCCGGCTGGTATACAGCCACATCGACCGCATCATCACAGGCTCCGCTGTTCCGGTCAGGCAGACGCTCATCCTGACCGCCGGCGACGAGCTCCGCGCCCAGTATTTCTGCGAGAGGCGTGAGCTTGGGGTCATCAATATCGGAGGCGCCGGAACCATCACCGTTGACGGAAGGGCTTATAAGGTAGGCGCTAAAGAAGGCATGTATATCGGAATGGGGTCTGAGGACATTTCCTTCGCCAGCGATTCCCCGGACGCTCCCGCGAAATTCTACTTAAACAGCGCGCCGGCACACACGGCTTATCCTACCGTTTTGATCAAACCGGAGGGAACTGAAGAAGAAGGCGTTGTCATCGTAAAAGACTGCAATAAAGTAGAGCTTGGCTCTCTGGAAACCGCGAACCACAGAACCATCTGCAAATATATCCTTCCGGGACAGGTGGAGAGCTGCCAGCTAGAGATGGGAATGACAAAATTGGAGCCGGGCAGCGTCTGGAATACCATGCCGTGCCACACCCACGACAGGCGCATGGAGGTTTATCTCTATTTCGATATGCCCGAGGATGCCCTTGTCATGCACTACATGGGCGAGCCAACCGAGACTAGGCATCTTGTCATGAGAAACGAGCAGGCTGTCATCTCTCCGAGCTGGTCGATCCATTCCGGCTGCGGGACGCAGGCCTATACCTTTATCTGGGGCATGGTCGGCGAGAATCAGGATTTTGACGACATGGACCATGTCGCGATGAAGAATCTGCTATAACTGCCCCAAGCCACCCTATGAGAACAAGAAAGGACATTCTGATATTATGAAAATCGCTTTGATCAATGAAAACAGCCAGGCCGCAAAAAACGAGCTGATCTATTCCGCCTTGAAATCCGTGGTAGAACCCATGGGACATGAGGTGTTCAACTACGGCATGTATTCCGCGGAGGACGCCTGCCAGCTGACCTATGTGCAGAACGGCATCCTTGCCGCCGTGCTGCTCAACTCCGGCGCAGCCGATTTTGTCATCACCGGCTGCGGCACAGGCGAGGGCGCCATGCTTGCCTGCAACGCTTTCCCGCAGGTGCTCTGCGGGCATATCGAATCCCCCTTGGACGCTTATCTGTTTTCCCAGGTAAACGACGGCAACTGCGTCGCGCTCCCCTTTGCTGAGAACTTCGGCTGGGGCGGCGAGCTGAATCTGACTTATATTTTTGAGAAATTGTTCTGCGCGCCGGGCGGCGGCGGATATCCAAAGGAGCGTGTGGTTCCAGAGCAGAGGAATAAGAAAATCCTTGACGGGGTAAAGAAGGTTACGCACAGGGATCTGGTTTCCATCTTAAAGGAGTTAGACGAAGAGCTTGTAAAGGGCGCTTTATCCGGAGCCCGATTCAAAGAATATTTCTATGCAAACTGCAGGGACGCTGCCATCGCAGAATGCGTCACCTCTATCATCGGAGCGTAACGGCCGGAAGCGGCAGCTGGCTTGGGAAGAGGGCATCCTTTCCGTCATTTCATGGCTTTTGGGACGCCCTCTTCCCCTTTTTTTGACGATAAGAGGCGCGCGGCGGCTTTCCGCGCAGACTCAGTCATCACAGCAAAATATATAGTATCCCGCAGCCATGCAGGCGAGCATCAGTATAAACCCGAAGAAACGGTTATGAAGCACAATCATCACCAGCATTCCCAGGGAAAAGCAAAAGAGGGCAAATCCTAACATCCGTTTCATCTCTCCACCAAAAAAGAGCATATATTACTTCTAATATATGCTCCCTGGCAGGGAAATTTCACCCTGATCACGATTCCTCCTGATTGACGGAATCTTTTAAAATCTCTTCCATCTCTTTTCCTGCCGCCTCCCTTGCGCCGGAATCCGCGGAAACGCTTTCGCTTTCTGCCGCCTGGTTTTTGGAGGTGAACTTATTGACGAAATCCGGCACCATGTCCAATATTTTCGTGATGCCGTCCTGATTTTTCACATTCACCAGCTTCGTCGTGCCGTTTTGGATGACCAGCACGGCGCTGGGCGTGATCTTGCCGCCGATGCCGCCTCCCCCGCTGTTTTTCTCCTCCTGCGCAAAAACGCCGGCGCCTACGCCGAATGCCACGTCCACCAGGGGGAGAATGATGGTATCTCCGATGTGGATCGCGTCTCCTACTACGGTTTTGGTCGTGATGAAGCTGTCCATCCCCTTGAATAATGATTCTACCGTTGCGTTAAAACTATTGTCTGCCATAAGATCTTCCTACCTTTCTAATTGTTTTAAAATACGTTTTACAAATATGCGGAACTCTTTTTTCTTCCATAGCCGAATCAGGGAAATGCCCCCGTGGAACAGCCGGATATGGCCGCTCACTTCATAATGCCCCTCCACGCGGGCGTTTTCCGCCTCAAAATCCGGATGGATCCCTACCCCCTCCCGATACACGAAGGGCAGCATGGATAACGCTCCGAACGCTATGCCCGTCGCCGCCGGATCCCCTAAGGATATCGCCAGCTCCGCTTTGATCCGCCGGAAACGGAAATGGCGCAGCAGGTATTTCAGCTCGGCAAAAACGAGCGACGCCGATTTTTTAGCAGTTTCGTCCGCAAGCAGGCTTTTTATGTCCACAAGCTTCTCCCGCAGCCTCCTTTGCGTGTCAAGCGCACGCTTTCCGGCATTTTGGAAGCGTTTCGCGCCGGAGATGCGCTCCCCCTCCGGGGGCGGCTCTCTGTTCTGCCGCGAGACGTCCGGCTTCGCATCGGCTTTGCTGCCGTCCGCTCCGCTGCGTTCCGCCTCTGTGCCGTCCTCTTTGCTGCGTTCCGCCTCTCTGCGGCCTGTTTTTTTGCCGCTTTTCTTTTTTAAGCTTCTTTTTTTTGCACTTGCTTTTTGGGGCTCTTCCCCGCCAGTCCCCCTGTTTTTTGCTGCCGGAAGCCGGATGCGGAATCCGCAGAGAAATATCCCATATTCCCATTCCTTTTTTTTGCAGGAAACAGAAAGCGACACCAGATGCAGCAGCCAGTGGACCCTGGCCTCTATCGAGACGCTCTCTCCATGCTCCCCGCGGATCTGGTAGCGGATGGGGACAAGCAGCGCAAACGCTGACAGCAGCAGGACAATTCCCAGCAGGGAAAGGAGGAGGATACCGATAATTTTTAACACAAGCAGTATGACTGTCATCCTTCTTTTTTCTTTCTCCTTTTCTCTTCCAGATACTGTCCTATGAGGAATCCTCCCGTCATGCGGTACGCCTCATCCACAATGGACGCCGCCACGTCTAAGGCTTCCTCATAGCCCTTTGCAAGCCCTATGATGTGAAGTCCTTTTTTGGGATAACTCTTTTGCAGCAGCTCTCTCGACGGAATGATGTCCAAAAGATTGCTTTCGCCGGACGCCAGTGCAATGACATAAATATCAATCTGTCCCGCATTGTGAAGGATTTTCCATTTTATTTTTTTTGTCTTATGTACGATGCTCTCCCCTGCATACAGATCCTCATACCATATCATGCAAAATCCTCAACCCTTCCCCGATCCCTCGTGCGGGAAAGCCTTAAAAATATTTATGGCTGCCCCACAGATTGTTCTTCTTCAACTCCAGATATTCGTTATAGGCTTTTTCCAAAATCTGTTTTTCATTTGGAAATTTCAGCATGTGATAAGCTTCATGGTATTTGTAATATCCAGAATCCATAAAATATTCTTCGCGCTGCGGCTTGCTGTAATAGCTGTCTCCCATCATCAGATACCAATGCACCTCTTTTTCCACGGTATCCTCTGGAATGGTAAAGGAATACTCACTTTTTCCTATATATTTCATGATGCTTGCCTCTGCTCCGGTTTCCTCTAAAACCTCACGGACCGCTGTTTCCCGGAACTTCTCTCCCCGTTCCACAGTGCCTTTCGGCAGTACCCAGCCCTCATACTTATTCTTATAATTTTTGTATAAGAGCAATATTTTACCACGAAAGATTACCACACCGCCACAACTTGTCATCTCTATCATTGCAGCACCTCCTGATGTGGTTTCCAATAATCAGCATTAGTATAATACTTTTTACAGCTTCATGCAAGCATGATTCGCCCACAAAATCGCGCCATAAGATCGCGATAGGCCGATCGGTCACTCGCCATTCCCATAATAGGCGTCAAACAGCTCTTTCGCGATGGGAACCGCATACTCGCTCCCGCTGCCGGAATCCTCCACAAGGACCGCCACCGCAATGTCCTCTTTCCCGTCCTGATGGGCAAAGCCTACGAACCAGGAGTGGGTGGAGTCAGAGCCTGTGGAAAATTCCGCGGATCCTGTCTTGCCTGACGCCTCATAGCCCTGCCCTTTCAGCTTCTGTCCCGTGCCGCTCTCCACCACAGCGGACATGTACTCCTTTAAGAGCGCCGCGTGGCTTTCGGATATCAGCCTGCCATATTCCTCCGGTTCCTTCTGCTCCTGGAGGACTCCCTCACAGCTTTCCGTATGGTCGATCAGATAGGGGCGCATCAGCACGCCGTCATTGGCGATGGCGCTGACCAGCAGCGCCATGTGGAAAGGCGTCACTAAGGTCTTGCCCTGCCCAAAAGCAGTACTCATGACAGTGGCCTCCCCATCGCCGCTCTGCAGGACAAAGCTGCTCTTAGAGGATTCAAAGCTGACCGGCAGGCTGGCGTTAAACAGCAGCTGATCGCACAGATCGGCAAACCGATCAATGTCCAGTTCCAGCCCCATGGAAGCATAAGCCGCATTGCAGGAGTTCGCAAACGCCTGTTTTAAGGTTTCGGATCCATGGCTCTTGTTGTTATAGCAGTGAATGGTGTTTTTCCCCAGGGTATAGCTTCCGCTGCAGTGATAGTGGTAGTCCCCGTCGCCGCCATGCTCGTCTAAATATTCCAGCGTGGTGACGATCTTAAAGATGGAGCCGGGCGGATAAAGCCCCTGGGTGGCGCGGTTTAGCAGCGCCGCATCCGTATTCCCTTCCGCCGTCAGGAACTCCCAGTCCTCCCCGAGGGTGTTCGGGTCAAAATCAGGCTTTGATACCATGGCGAGGATCTTTCCGGTGGAAGGCTCCAGAACCACCACAGCTCCCCGGTAGAAATCCAGGGCATCGTAAGCCCTAAGCTGCAGTTCATAATCCAGGGTGGTGATCACATTGTCGCCAATGCTTTTCTCCCCCTGTATGTCATTTCCCGCTTTTTCCAGAAAGGACGTGTTTGAGCGGAGCAGATCGAAATTCGCCTGGGATTCGATCCCTGTTTTTCCATGAGTAGAATATCCAACCACATGGGCAAATATACTGCCGTAGGGATATCTCCTGACGTCATTTCCCGCATCGTCAGTGAGCGTCTCCGCCAGCACTTCTCCCCCGGAGGATAAAATCTTTCCCCGCAGGATTTTCTGCGCAAACTGCTCCTGCCGGGTATTGTAGGGGCTGTCAATAAATTCTTCGCTTTTTTCAAACTGAAAATATGTAAAATACCCCATCAGGCAGAGAAAGAGTGCCAGAAAAGAATAGGTGATGACCGCAAACTCCCTGTTCTGAGACGGAGCTTTCTTTTTCTTTTTTTTAGGAGAACTCTTCGGCTCGTTCCTCTGGTCTTGGCCTTCTCTGTTTCTCTTGTCTTCCATTCGTCTCTCCTTCATCCTGTCTTAAAATATAGAGTCCCTGAATGACCGCGAACAATAGCATCGTGCTGATCAGGGAGCTGCCGCCGTAGCTTACCAGCGGAAGAGTCACCCCGGTGGAGGGAATAAACTTTATGACGCCGCCGATGGTCAGGAATACCTGGAAGGCATACACCGTTCCCAGACCAAGCGCCACCAATTTATAAAACTGGTCTTTCATCTGCATGGCAATATTTAAAAACATCAGGAAGCAGCTGACGCAGACCATGATCAGGCATAAGGCAAAAATACCGCCCATCTCCTCAGAGATGGCAGAAAAGATAAAGTCCTGCTCCACCACCGGAATCCTGCCGGGCGATCCCTGGTAGAGCCCTGAGCCGAACCATCCCCCTGTCCCGATGGCAAAGAGCGACTGGCAGATCTGGTATCCCTCGTTGTCAATGACGCTTAAGGGGTCGGACCATGCCAGCACGCGCACCTTGACATGGGAAAACAGATGGTAGGCGACGGCTGCCGCGAGGCTTCCCAGCAAAATCCCTCCGGCAAAATAGTAAAGCCTGCGCGTCGCCACATAAAGCATCACGAGGTATGTCACGAAGAAGATCAGCGCGCCGCCCAGATCCCTTGACGCCACCAGGATCAGCACATGCGCCGCAGCCACAGCGGTCGTGGCGCAGACCCGCTTAAATCCGGTGTCCCGGTACAGCATGCACGCCACAAAAAAGACGAAGATCAATTTGATGAACTCCGACGGCTGGAACGAAAAAGCGTTTCCGATGGAGATGGACAATTTCGCGCCGTAGCTGGTTTCTCCCGCCAGGGCAACGGCCGATAATCCCGCAATCCCCGCCAGGGCGTACAGCCATGCCAGCTTGCGCAGGAATTTCGCTTTCCGGATCAGGACCGGAGTGATAAAAATAAGGACGGCAGATATCACGGCAAAGATATACTGCCTGACTGCCTTTTCATAAGAAAGGCGCATCAGAATGATAAAGCCCACTGCCAGAAGCATGCACATGTTATTGGTCACAAGCCTGGACGCTTTCGGATACAAAAGCTGGTAATTCCCCAGGATCACGGCGATCAGTACCACTTGCAGGAAGTACAAGATCACGATCTGGATCTCATCTGTCACCGCGTAAATGGTCAGATAGCCGTCTAAATGGATCAGGTAAAGAAAGAATACCTGACGCTTAAAAATCCCCGCCTGCCTTTTCGGACTGATGCTGCCCCGGAATGCCCCGAAGCACTCAAAGGCATACAGCGCAAAAAGCACCATCATCAGGAACTTTGATATTTCTACAATTGTAACTGCCATACACTACTCTACTCCCCGTTTATAATGTCCATGGGTATATTCCTTGTCATACCTCTCTTTGGCACAGGCTGTTCCAAGGAGAAATGCCTCCTCGTAAAGTCCCATGACTGCCTCTATCTGCTGCTCGTCCTCCACCGTAAAGGAAATGCGGAAGCAGGTGAGTCCCATTTTTTCAAAATCCCCGCGGTAATCGAATAAGAGCAGGGGCGCTGTGTTGTATATCGTATTATAACATTCCCCACAGTTGTTTTTCACCGGAAAATATTTTCCATAGCGGTCCTTGAGGAAGCAGGCCTCCTGCTTCCCGTCACACCCCCGCACGCTGGCGCGTATGCACTGCGCGGAGGTCATCAGCGGGAGATACCCGTAAATCAGCAGCTCGCTGCCCGCGTTGTCCCTGCCAAACAGCTCTTTTTTATTCAGCTCCGGCGGGACGGTATCCCGCAGGGGGGAAAATTCCCCGAACGCCCGCTTCGCCCTGTTATTACAGGCATACATGGGATAATCGAAAATCATCGGCATAGGGCAGTCTCCCAGAAATTCCCGGCGCAGGAACTGCAGCTCATCAAAGCTTCTGACGACAAACCCGTCTATCCCGCTCCCTAAAAGCCGCTCCCGCTCGCTGAGGCACTTTTCCATGGTATGCTTCCTAAAGACGGCGGGCAGCGCGTAAAACGCCCGCTTGCCGGCCGTATGGACACGCGCCGCATCCTCCTTTAGCAGGGCCATCCGGTCTTCTCCCTGATAGCAGCCGCTGTCCAGATAAATATCCGAGACATACGCAAAGCGGCAGGCCGCGGCAATCTGTTCCCGCCGCTCCACGGAAACCGCCAGGTTTCTCTCAGCGGGCGTTTCCCCCGCTCCGCGCGCCGAACCGGCATCCCTGCCCCGCCCTAAAGCGGGGCTCTCTGGCTTCCGGCGGTGCCTTCCCGCCATCTCGCCGCTTAGCTTTTCTAAGGCGTCTCTCCGCAGCTGATTGAGCGACTGCAGCGGAAGAAAGATGTCCTCCTCCATCTCGATGTCAAGCTCCGCGAACGCAAAGGGCGTATTTCCCGTCTTTCGCAGGCTGCTCTCCGCCTTTTCCCGCGTCAGCGGCTGCGTTTCTGCCGGCTGCGGCACAGCTCCCTTTGCCTGCGCACAGACGCCCCGGCAGGATACTTCCAGGCGGGCGGGGGCTTCCTTTCGGAGCGTCAGCTTTCCCTTTAAGGGTTCTTGTTTCTCCGTCCGGATGTAGGCTTCCCTGATCTCCTCCCACAGCTTTTCATTGGCCTTGGCGTGGCTTGGCTTGCGCAGGGTGAGCATCTCCTTTCCGTTCCTCCTCTGATAATATCCGTCCGTAAACCCGCTGCGGTTCCCCAGATCACTGAGCTTTTGCAGATCCTCCCGCGCCACCTGATAGCGCGCTTTCACCGCCTCGATGTCCCCGTACTGCTCTAAGAGCGAAAGGCAGCGGTCAACGTACCTGCGGTACACCGACACCGCGCCGGCGGCATATTCCGCCTGCTTCATCCGCCCCTCGATCTTAAAGGAGGTAATGCCGCTTTCTATCAGCTGCGGAAGCCATTCTATGGTACACAGATCTTTCAGGCTCAGCAGATACGGTTCGTCCGGCCTTTGGACGGCCTTGCCGCGCTTCCCGGGAAGCGGCCTCCCGTTCCGGTCACAGACCTCATAGGGAAGCCGGCAGGGCTGGGCGCATCTCCCCCGGTTTCCGCTGCGTCCGCCGAGCATGCTGCTCATCAGGCACTGCCCGGAATAGCAATAGCATAACGCCCCATGGATAAAGCTTTCCACCTCGATATCCGCATGGCAGCAGATGTCCCGGATCTCCTCAAGGGACAGTTCCCTTGCCGCCACCACGCGGCACGCCCCCAGGGATTTCATCAGTTCCGCCCCATATCTGTTCGTGACCGTCATCTGGGTGCTGGCATGGATGCCCAGCCCGGGGAACTCTTTCCGCAGGAAAGAGAGGACCCCCATGTCCTGCACGATCACCGCATCCAGCCCCTGCTCATAATACGGGCGCAGATACGCATAAAGCTCTCCCTCAAGCTCCTGCTCCTTAAGCAGGGTATTGATGGTCAGGTAGAGCCGCCTGCCGTGGATATGGGCAGAGTCAATGGCTCTTTTTAGCTCTTCCTGTGTCAGATTCCCGGCATAAGCCCGCGCGCCGAACCGGCTGCCTCCGAGATAGACCGCATCCGCCCCCGCGCTTAGGACCGCGCAAAAAGCCTCATAAGACCCCGCCGGCGCTAATAATTCTATTTTTCTCCTGCCTGCTGCTGCCATTTGCCTCTGCCCTTTCTCCCCCGGAAAACAAACGATTGGAAAAGAGGACGAAAATCATTCTCGTCCCCCTGCGTATGGCGCTCCTGCCTTTTTTTTCTTCTTCTCCGCCGGGACTTCTTCTTCGGAAAGCAGTTCCTCTAACACCTCTTTCTCTTTCAGGAGTTCCCGGTTCTCTTCCTCTAGCCTTTTCCGCTCTTTTTCCTCGTTCTCCGCGCTGATCTGAACGGAAATCATCTGATGCTTCAACTCGTAGATCTCTTTCTCTTTTTTCTCCAGCTCCCGCTCAAGCTTTTCCACCTGAGCTTTCGCCTTGAAATAATCATCGGCGATGTTCAGCTCCAGCAAAACGGCCCGCATGTCTGGCTGGAGTCTCCGGCAGCTTTCCGTATGGTAGGACTCATCCCGTTTATGATTGATGTAAGCGGCCACTCTCTGCAGGTATTCCTCTCCCTCGTATCCGCTTAACCGATACACTTTTCCCCCGATGATCACTTCCGTGCTTGTCTTTTCTGGCATCCCGATCCCTCCGATCCTTTCCCGCCGCCAGGTTTTCCTTTCCTGTGCCTGTATGCCGTCTATGTTCCATTATATCTGTATCCCGCCGGAAAATCAACCGTTTTAGCGCACGAATCCGAAGTGCTGATAAGCAAGGTCTGTCACCACTCTCCCTTTTGGCGTGCGGTTGATGAAGCCGTTTTTCACCAGATAAGGCTCGTACACATCTTCAATGGTTCCGGCATCCTCCCCGATGGCAGCCGCTAAGGTGTCCAATCCCACCGGCCCTCCGGCAAACTTTTCTATGATCAGCAGCAGGAGATTGCGGTCGTTCTGGTCTAGCCCCATCTTGTCCACTTCCAGCAGATCCAGGGCAAAGGCCGCCACCTCTTTTGTGATCCTGCCGTCATATTTTACTTCCGCAAAATCCCGCACCCGCTTTAGCAGGCGGTTCGCCAGCCGGGGCGTTCCCCTCGAACGCCTCGCAAGCTCAAACGCGCCCTCCTCCTCGATGTCCACGCCGAGGGTCTGGGCGGAATGCAAAAGAATGGTCTTTAATTCCTCCACGGTATAAAACTCCAGATGATGCACGACTCCGAAACGGTCCCGAAGCGGCGCTGACAAAAGCCCCGCCCTGGTGGTAGCTCCCACTAAGGTGAACTCCGGCAGGTCCAGGCGGATGGAGCGGGCAGCGGCGCCTTTTCCGATCAGAATGTCAATGACATAATCTTCCATCGCCGGATAAAGCACCTCCTCCACCTGGCGGTTCAGCCGGTGGATCTCGTCCACAAAAAGCACGTCCCCGTTCTGGAGATTGCTCAGAATTGCCGCCATCTCTCCCGGTTTCCCGATCGCCGGCCCCGAGGTGATCTTCATATGAGTCCCCATCTCATTGGCAATGATCCCCGCCAATGTGGTCTTTCCCAGCCCCGGCGGTCCATAGAATAATACATGGTCTAAGGCCTCTCCCCTCTGCTTTGCCGCCTCGATATATACTTTTAAATTTTCCTTTGCCTTTTTTTGGCCGATATAGTCCTCTAAGGTCTGCGGGCGGAGGCTTTTTTCTATTTTCAGATCCTCCTCCTGCACCTGGGTCTCTATGACTCGTCTCTCCATCTGCCACCTCACGCCGCCTGTTTCCTGTCAGCGCTATCTGTTCCTGCCGGCGCCATCTGTTTTTCCTGTCAGCGCTATCTGTTCCTGCCGGCGCCATCTGTTTC
>CAZAMD010000012.1:34733-40903 GCA_964486485.1 uncultured Roseburia sp.
GCGCCATCTGTTTCATATCAGCGCCATCTGTTTCAATGCCATCTTCAAAAGCTCCTCCGCATCCGACTCTTCGGTGACGGCAAGGCCGCTCAATGCCTTCCATGCCTCGGAGGAAGAATATCCCAATGCCGTCAGCGCCTGCAGCGCCTCGTTTTTTGCGTCGTCTGCCTTTCCCCCCGCCTCTTTCCGCGGCTGCTGCCCGCCCGCTCCTCCAAAGGCGTCGGCAAGGCTCAGCTTATCCCTTAATTCCAAGATGATCCTCTGGGCGGTTTTTGCCCCTACTCCCGGCGCTTTCGCGATCGCTTTCGCATCGTCCGCGAGTACGGCAAACCGCAGATCGTCCGTTGTCATAACCGAGAGGACAGACAGCGCCCCTTTCGGCCCGATGCCGCTGATCCCCAGCAGGAGCTGGAACACCCGCAGGTCATCTTTCGTCAGGAAGCCATACAGCAGCATGGCGTCCTCTCGAATGTGCAGGTATGTATAAACCTTGATTTCTTCCCCGACCGGCGGAAGATACCCGAACGTCTGTCCCGCCGTATAGATCCGGTAGCCCACGCCGTTTGCCTCCACCACCAGGGCATCCGCCTCTAATTCCGTCAATCTTCCCTTGATATATGAATACATCGCTCCCTCTTTTCCGCTGCCCGCTCCGCTTCTTTTTCCCGCCGGAGGCTGTTTTTATGGAAACTCTCCGCTTCTTTCCGCTGCTTCTTTCCGCTGCTTCTTCCCGCCGGAGGCTGTTTTATGGAAACCGCCCCCCTGTCCGGACAAGGATCTCCCTTGCCGCGATCCCGATCAGAAATCCCGTCACAAATCCGGCGATCAGCAGCACCGGCAGATAGTACAGCACATGGTGATTTTCCACCACCAATGCCGCGACCGCTATCTGCCCCACGTTGTGGAACATCCCGCCGCTGACGCTGACGGGGAGAATGCCAAACTTCCCTGTCTTTTTCAGCAGGTACATGGCAAGGAAGCTCAAGAGGCCGCCCGCGAGGCTGTAGAGTATGCTGAACATATTTCCAAAAAGAAATCCCGCCAGCACGATCCTAAGCACCGAGACGGCAAAGGCTTCCTTTGCCCCCGTCTTGTAAAGCAGCAGCACGACCACCACATTCGCCAATCCCAGTTTCATGCCGGGGATGCCGAAAGAAACAGGGATCAGGGATTCTATATAGCTGCAGAGCAGCGCCACCGCCAAAAATATGCCAAGATAGGCCGTCTTATTTCGCAATTCCGTCCAACTCCCTTTCTCCGCTTCCTGTCACTTCCGCTACCACGCGGTTCGGCAGGCAGACGATGCTCTCTCCGCTCTTAGAGATTGCCTTGTGGCGGACGCAGAGCTTATCCGGGCAGTCCGCTTTTGTCATCTCCGCCTCTCCCCCGCGGATGGCCAGCACATTCTTTGTCACGCCGTCGATCTCAATGGGGATTTCCCGATCCCGCCCGAGCGGGTATGTGCCGTAGAGGCTGCCGTCCACACTGACCTCCACCTTTGCCCCCGCGCTCCCGCGGCTTAGGAAAAACACCGCCGCAGCCGCAAGCAGCGCCAGGCATACCGCCGCCAGAAACAGCCTGTCATTTTTTGTAGAAATCCGCGTCTTTTCCATTGCCTATGCCAGCTCTCCCAGATAATAAAATCCTTTGCATTCCCTTAAGGTGACATTCACGATCTTTCCGATGAGGTCTGTGCCTCCCGGCAGATGCACCGTCGCGTTGCTGGAAAGACGCCCTGTCACAAGACGCCCGTCCCGCCCGTTCTGCTCTTCTACCAGTACCGGAAGAGTCTCTCCCTCCAAGGCTTCCGCCTTTTGCGCCGCAATCTCCTGCACCTCTTTCAGCAGGCGGTCAAAACGCGCTTGCGCCACCTGCTTTGGCACCTGCTCTTCCATTGCCGCCGCAGGGGTCCCGGTCCGCTTGGAGTAAAGAAAGGTAAACGCGCTGTCATAGCGTACACGCCGCACCACATCCATGGTTTCCTCGAAATCTTTTTCACTCTCCCCCGGAAAACCGACGATGATGTCCGTCGTCAAGGCGATGTCCGGCACAGCGGCACGGATCTTTTCCACCAGCCCCAGGTAATGCTCTTTGTCATATCTGCGGTTCATGCGGCTTAAGATGCGGCTGCTGCCGGACTGCAGGGGCAGGTGCAGATGCCTGCAGATTTTTTTGGAGCGCCTCATCACCTCGATCAGATCCTCTGAGAGATCCTTTGGATGGGAGGTCATGAAGCGGATCCGCTCTATCCCCTCTACGGCTTCGATTTCCCGCAATAATTCCGCAAAACTCATGGGAGTCTCCAGGTTTTTTCCATAGGAGTTGACATTCTGCCCTAACAGCATGACTTCCACCACGCCGTCCGCCGCAAGGCGCTCTATCTCGCGGATAATCTCCTTTGGCTCCCTGCTGCGCTCCCTTCCCCGGACATAGGGGACAATGCAGTAGCTGCAGAAATTGTCGCAGCCAAACATGATGTTGACCCCGGATTTAAAAGGATACTTGCGCTCTACCGGCAGATCCTCCACAATCTGCCCGGTGTCCTCCCAGATATCGACGGTCATGCTCCCGCTCCTGCCGCGGCCTGGCCCAAAGGTGTTTTCCATTGCCCGGACGGTCAGCTCCGCAAATTTGTAAATATTGTGCGTCCCAAAAATCAGATTGACAAAACGGTAGCTCTGCCGTATCTTCTCCACGGCGGCAGGCTCCTGCATCATGCAGCCGCACAGCGCGATCATCATAAAGGGGTTTTTCTTCTGGAGTCCGCGCAAGCAGCCTAATCTGCCATAGACCCTGTTGTTGGCGTTTTCCCTGACGGTACAGGTATTATAGATGACGAAATCCGCCGTTTCGGAATCCTCCTCCACATAGCCGATGTTTTCCAAAATCCCCGCCAGCTTCTCCGAATCCCTCGCATTCATCTGGCAGCCGAAGGTGGACACATGGAACGTCAGGGGGCTTCCCTTTGCCTCTGCCAGCTGCCTGGCGTATTCTCTGGCAATGTCCATAAAATAATACTGGCGTTCCGGCTCCGCGTCCGGCATCTCTTCCCTGCCTATGGTTTTTAAAACGAATCTCTCTTCCATCATGAATCTCAAATCCTCACTTGCCGCTTTCCATTCCGCCGCCTCCCCGCAGCAATGCGGAAAGGTTCCGGCGTTCGCGCTCTTCTTCCTGCCGTGCTACGGGCGCACCTGCCCGTTTCCGTAGATGATATATTTTGTGCTGGTCAAAGCCTCTAAGCCCATAGGTCCTCTGGCATGAAGCTTCTGGGTGCTGATCCCGATCTCCGCCCCGAATCCGAACTCATATCCGTCGGAAAAGCGGGTGGAAGCGTTGACATAGACACAGGCGGCATCCACATCCCTTAAGAACCTTTCCGCATTGGTGTAATTATCCGTCACGATCGCCTCGGAATGCCCGGTATTGTAGCGGTTGATATGGGCAATGGCCTCCTCTATGGAAGAAACCGTCTTTACGGACAGGATATAGTCTAAATATTCCTTTGCCCAGTCCTCCTCTTTCGCTGGTTTTATCAGGTCGCTTCTTACCGTATCTGACTTCTGTGCTGCCGCGAGGCTCTTTTCATCCAAGCGCAGCTCCACCGGCTTCTCCCGGAGCGCTTCCGCCAGTCTTGGCATAAGCTCCTCTAAGATGTTCTCATGAATGACGAGCGACTCACAGGCATTGCAGACACCGATGCGCTGGGTCTTGGCATTCGTGATGATAGCGACCGCCATGGCAAGATCGGCGCTTTCGTCCACAAAGATGTGGCAGTTTCCCGTCCCTGTCTCGATCACCGGAATCGTCGCGCAATTGACGACGGTTTTGATCAGTCCCGCGCCGCCCCTCGGTATCAAGACATCGACATACGCGTTCATTTTCATAAAGGCTGCCGCCGTCTCACGGGAGGTATCCTCTATAAGGGAGAGGACCTCTTTGGGGATATGGAGGCTCTCCAGGGCTTCCCGTATCACGGAGACGATCGCGATGTTGGAATGAATGGCATCGCTGCCGCCTTTTAAGATCACCGCATTTCCGGTTTTAAAGCACAGCCCGAAGGCATCCGCCGTCACATTGGGCCTCGCCTCATAGATCATGCCCACCACGCCGATCGGCACGCGTTTCTTCCCGATGCGCAGCCCGTTGGGACGCTGCTTCATAGAAAGGACTTCTCCGATGGGGTCTTCTAATGCCGCCACCTGGCGCAGTCCGTCCGCCATCTGGGCGATCCTTGCCTCATTTAACAGCAGCCGGTCAAGAAGCCCCTCCGGCATCCGGTTCCTTCTGCCGTTTTCCAGATCCTTTTGATTTGCCGCTATGATCGCCGCTCCATTTGCCGCAAGCGCATCCGCCGCCGCCAGTAACGCCGCGTTTTTTTCGTTAGCGCCCAGCTTTGCCGCCTCAGCGGACGCTGCCTTTGCCCCTTTGCAGATTTCTGTCAGATCCATGTTTCTCACCTTACCCTTTCTGTTTTCCCTCCGGAGGCAGGATGACTCCTCTCAGAGATACCGCTTCCCATGATAACATCCCGCTTCCGTATAGATCCGGTGCATTTTTATATCTGTCTCCGCCGTTTCTAACGCTTCCTCCATCTGATGCTCGTATGCGAGCCCCATGCGCTCGAGGTTGGGAAAGCGGGCAAAATACCTGTCATAATATCCTTTTCCGTAGCCATAACGGCTCCCTTTTTTATCAAAGACCACCCCCGGCACGATCGCGACCCCATCCTCCCGTTCCAGCAAAGGACAGTGCCCCGGCGGCTCTGACACATGAAAGCTGCCTTCCTCCAGATATTCTAAAGATGTTATTTCATAAAAATCCATCTGGAAGCCCGCTCCGGTCCTCGGCAGCGCCACTCTTTTCCCATCCCGCAGCGCGCGATTTAAAAAAGGGCGGCAGTCCACTTCTTTTCCGAGTGGATAGTAGCCGAAGATCACCTCCGCCGCCTCGTACCATTCTTCCTTAAGCAGACGTTCACAAATGACGCCGCTTAGCGCTTTCCCCTCGGAATCTTCCATCTGCGACCGGATTTTTTTGTGTTCCAGACGCAGCTTTTCGATCGTTTCACGCTCATGCGCCTTAAGAAAGCTTCTGCTCATGTTTCCCTTTTCCTCTCATTCTGCCGCCAGCGCCTATCCGATCGTCTCTAAAATAAAATCCTGAATGTGAAAGCTCTCGTTTTTATCCGCTTTAAAAAGAGTCCCCACAAAGTCATCGTCAAAGATATGGTGTAAAATGCAGACGTCCTTCCCATTGGCAATGATCATATCCACGCCGGATAAGGTTGCGATTTTAGCCGCGGTCAGCTTCGTTGCCATTCCGCCGGTCCCCACATCGCTTCCGGTGGAAGCCCTTGCCATGCGGTATATCTCCGAATCTATCTTCTCCACTACTCCTACCAATTGTGCCGCGGGATTTTTTCTTGGGTCGTCGGTAAAAAGGCCGTCGATATCAGAAAGCAGGATCAGCAGGTCCGCCCCCACCAGGGACGCCACGATCGCCGATAAGGTGTCGTTGTCTCCAAACTGCATCTCGTAGGTGGATACGGTGTCATTCTCATTGACAATGGGTATCGCGCCCAGCCGGAACAATTCCTCAAAGGTATTCCTTGCGTTCTGCCGGGCTACCGGATTGATCATGGTATTTTTTGTCATCAAAATCTGCCCCGCCACCTGGTTGTACTCGGCAAATAATTTTTGGTAAATCATCATCAGCCTTGCCTGTCCGATGGCGGCGCAGGCCTGCTTTGTGGAAATGTCTTTAGGGCGTTCCGCCAGCCCCAGCGTCTGCCTCCCCACCGCGATGGCGCCGGAGCTTACCAGGCATATGTCCATGCCGCGGTTTCTGAGATTGCAGAGTTCCCGCACCAAATGCTCCAGCTTGGTGAGGTTGAGATTGCCCGTCTCCCCGTAATTCAAAGAAGAAGAGCCGATTTTGACCACGACCCTCTTTTTCTGATATAACTTATGATTTTTCTGCTCCATATGCCAACTTCCTCTTGCCAACTTCCTCCTGCCCCGCCGCGGGTGCGCGCCCTCGTTCCGCGGCAGAGCCTGTCCCTGTCTATGTTTCTATGAAATCAACCTCTGCAGGATCTGTTATGCGCTATCTGCTGATGCCTTTATTGATCACTATCTCCGCAAGGCATACACGCACTGCAGATACTA
>CAZAMD010000012.1:41003-45633 GCA_964486485.1 uncultured Roseburia sp.
CTGATGCCTTTATTGATCACTATCTCCGCAAGGCATACACGCACTGCAGATACTACGCGCTATCTGCTGATGCCTTTATTGATCACTATCTCCGCAAGGCATACACGCACTGCAGATACTATGCGCTATCTGCTGATACGGTATTACTCTACCATATCTTATGGAAAATGGCAAAATATTTATCCAAAAAAATCGGAAAAGGCGCCGTACTCCATCCGTACAGCGCCCTTTTTTGCGTATTCTTTTGACGATCCTATCTTCCCTTTGCCCGCGTCCGCACATCAAATGCCACCGCTATGATAAAGATCACGCCTTTTACAATGTACTGATAGGAAATATCCACTCCCATCAGATTCATGCCATTCGTCAGTGACATGATCACAAGCGCTCCTATGATCGTGTTGGTGGCTTTTCCGATGCCGCCGCTTACTGCCGTTCCGCCGATATAGGAGGAAGCGATCGCGTCCAGCTCAAAGCCAAGCCCCGCCGTGGGAGTAGCCGACTGGAGCCTTGAGGTATGCAAATAGCCCTCAATGGCATCCGTGTCCCGGGTCTCCAGAAAGTTTTCCAGATGGCTGTGTACCTGGGAGAGGCAGCCTTGAAGCTCGTTGAGCAGGATATTCCTCTCATACAGCCGGTCCATGCTTTCTATCATCTTGTTGATATTGAAATAAATGTAGATATTTGTCCCGAGAATGATCAAAATCAGCGCCATGAACACAAACAGCTGCTTCGTCTGGATGCTTATGTAGTTCTTCTTCCTATGTTTCTTTCTCCTGAGCATCGGTCAAATACCTCTCCACATTCCTTAACGTTACAGCGTCTACGTCCACCGTGAGGAAGTCGCTCACATAGCCTGTTTCCAGATACTCGTTCAGGACCTGGATGCAGCATATCCCAAGCTGTCTGGCATTGACGGACAGGGCTGACTGCAGCGCCTCCCTGCTTACGGCGTTTAAGGCATAATCGGCGTGGGAGTACCCCAGAATATCCACTTTGCCGACGCAGTTGTATTCCACCACTGCCTGGCACAGATTCACGGTATTCTTTTCATCCAGGCATATGATAATGTCCGGCAGCTCCCCGCTGTTTAAAAGGGCTTTCATCCCGTCCGATCCCCAGAAAAAACCCGTACCGGCCTTTAGCGCCATCGCATCCATTTCAAGCTCCAGAGGATTCCCCTCGTTTGCGAGCGTTTCCCTGATGCCGTTTAAAATGATGTTCTGCCCTTTCTCCTCTGCCTCCTTGATGATCTCCCGCGTATCCTCTCCCGGATCCCCCTCCAGGATTATGCCATCTACGCCCGATGCGATGGCGGCTCTCAAGAGGTCGCCCTTCGAGCAGTTCATCGCCAGTTCTTTTCCGAACCATTCCAGGCAGACCGATTCCTCACCGGCATACTTCCTTGCATAACGGTATGCCTCCTCCCAGAAAGAATCCTCAAAATTTTCTGTGATCAGCACATAATGCCTATCGTATTCCTGATAGGAATGGATAAAAAAGCGGGAAAATATCTTTTAAAAACCGCCCATTTATGCTACAGTTTCTCTAGTAGTGTCATGCAGGCATATCAGAGAACGTCACGGAGGCTGAAAATGTATAAAAAACTCCTCTTTATTCTATGTATCTTATCTATCGGCTGTGGTCTGTCCGCCGGCTGCGGAAAACCGGTTTCCCGGTCAGGCTTTTATTTTAATACCGTCATCACAGTCACCCTCTACGATTCTTCCCGGGAAGATTTGCTAGATGGCTGCTTTGCCCTGGCAGAGCGGTATGAAAGCTATTTTTCCGCCACGCTTCCAGACAGTGACATCTCCAAGATCAATCAGGCGGGCGGGGCGCCTGTCACCGTCCACGAGGAGACCGCCGCCTTGCTGGAAAAGGGGATTTCCTATGGCGAACTGAGCGGCGGCGTTTTTGACATCACCATCGGAAGGCTCTCCGATCTGTGGGACATTCCCTTAAAGGCCCTGCTGAAAGAAACCGACGCTTCCATGGTCCCCTCGCCAGACGAGATCGCGGCTGTGCTTCCCTCGATCGATTACACTTGCGTGAAGGTCAGCGGAAATGAGGTGACGCTCACAAAGAAAGACGCGAAACTGGATCTGGGCGGAATCGCCAAGGGATATATTGCAGACAAGATGAAAGCGTATCTATTGGAACACGGGGTCAGGAGCGCGCTGATCAACCTTGGGGGGAACGTTTTGACCGTCGGGGCGAAGCCGGATGGCTCTCCTTACAGCATCGGCATCCAATATCCCTTTCAAGAAGACGGGACTCCCATCACTGCCGTGCAGGTGACCGATGCCTCCGTGGTATCCTCCGGCATTTACGAGCGTTATTTCCAAGTGGGGGAGAAGATTTACCATCATATTTTAAACCCGCAGACAGGCTATCCCTGCGACAGCCACCTCTTAAGCGTCACCATTGTGACGGAAAATTCCGCGGACGGCGACGCGCTCTCCACCATCTGCTTCGCCCTGGGCCTGGAAGCGGGCATGGCGCTTGTGGAGCGCCTTGAGGATACGGAGGCCGTCTTTATCACCGAGGATTATCAGCTGCACACCTCCTCCGGCATAGAACTGGCAGCGCATCAGACATAAAAGGATCTCCAGCCGCGGCTGGAGATCTGGAATTTTATTTTTTTCCATGATACGCCTGACAGGGAGCGGTTCCACCGCCTTTTTTCCATCAGACAGAAAATTTGCCTACCACTTCCTGCAGCCGGTCAGCGAGATACAGCAATTCCTGCGAAGACTCCTTTACCTGCTGCATGGTCCCGCTCATGCTCTGCACCGTTTCTGCCGTGTTCTCCGCGGACGCCACATTCTCCGCGGATATCTGCGCGAGGGAGGAGATTTCCTCACTGATGGAAAGCCCGGAAGCGTTCAGCACATCGATTTTCTCCTTGACATTCTGTATGTTCTGCAGAGATTTCCCCGCGCCCTCCGCAACGATGCTGGAGGTGTGCTTTGTCTCCTCTAGCTGCGTCTGCTGCGCATCCATGTTTTTCTGCACCTCTGCCATGACTTCCACCATGCGCGCAGAAGTCATGCCGATTTCCTGGAGGATTTTCTTGATCTCCTCACTAGACTGGTTCGACTGCTGCGACAGCTTGATGATCTCTTCCGCCACAACCGCAAATCCGCGCCCCGCGCTTCCCGCGCGCGCCGCTTCGATGCTGGCGTTTATGGAGAGCAGATCCGTCTGATCGGCAATTTCCTGGGTGGAGACTACCGCTTTCTTGATGTTATCCACCGCGCTCTCGATCAGCCCGACCTGTTCCTCCACGCGCAGGACGGAAGCTTTCGTGTTGTCATTGGAACGGGACAGCTCCCCGATGACCTCCACGGACTTCTGCTCACGCTCTGACATATCGGCCGCATAGTCCGTCATGCTGTCCATCTCACAGGTGATCAGGTCGATCTGGCTGCTGATCATCTCTATGTCGCTGTGGGCATTCTCCATGCTGCTCGCCTGCATCTTGGCGCCTTTCGCGATCTCCTCGACAGAAACCTGTACTAAGCCCGCCGAATCCGCCAGTGCCTGCGCCATTCCGAAGAAGTGTTCCGCGGAATCCTTTAAGTTATCACAAGATGTCTTGATTTCCCGCACCATCCGCTGAAATGTCTCCTGAACGCTGACACAGTTGCGATAGATGTCCCCGAGCTCATCGTTCACCCGCAGATCCTTCTGATTGGGTTCATGGCCGAGCTTTCCATCCGCAAGGCGTCCCAGAAAACGCCAGATCCTGTCCATCCGCACGACCATGCCGTGAGAGATGAAGCTCACCGCCGCGCCCGCAGCCACAGCAAACAGCAGGGACAGCAGGATGATCCTTGTCGTTTGGGAACGCACAAGCGTTTGAATGCTTTCGCTGTCCTTTACGACTTCAATGGCGCCGAGAATCGTGCCGTCGGAGTTGACCAGCGGCTGGTAGAACACATAGCTTTCCGTCCCTAGGATAACGACATCTTTCAGGAAAAATTCTTCCCCCGTCTCAATGCGGGCGTACACCTCTTTATCCGCGGGCGTGCCGTTCGCCCTGGCGCCTCTCTCGTTCTTTAAGGTCGTGATCATGCGCAGATTTCCAAACAGAAGGGATACATGAAAGCCTGTTTTTTCACACAATGCGTCAACCAATTGAAAATCCCCGTTCAGCTTTTTATCCCCTTTGCGCACCGCCCCCACAAAATCTACGGTATAATCCCCCTCATAGACATTGGTGTATGTCTCATTGACAGAAGCCGCAACGATGACAAGGGAGTTTTGGATCTCATTTTCAATCGCGTTTTTTAACGCGCTCGTGCTTACCGCCGATACCAGTATGCACACTGCCAGCATCGGCAGGATGCAGAGCGCCAAAAGGCGCCTGGAAAACGTCCAGATCCGCATCTTCTTTTCCCGTGTCCCAGATGTTCTCCGCGCGCGCCCCGCGCGTGCCTCTTTCTTTTCTGATTTTCCGTTTTTTGTCTGTTCTTTCCGCATACGCAACCGTTCCTTTTCTTCCATTTGCCAGTCCTTCCCGCTTCACAAACGGGAAGACCCTGTATCCATCTCCAGCCTGCTGACGTATCGCTTCCTGCGTCATCTATCCGTGCAGCATGTCCCATCTGCCTTTTCGGTTTTC
>CAZAMD010000013.1:0-42610 GCA_964486485.1 uncultured Roseburia sp.
AGATTGTCCGAGTTTTTTCTTGACAGCGCCGTTCTCTTGCATTACAATGTCATTGTTTCAGGAGAAACAGAAGCGGGAAAAACAGAAAAAACAACAGCTTTGACGGGAAGAAGTAGGAATGAGAACAGCCAGACAGAAAGCAGCCGGAAGATGAGAGGCGCGTGGACTCCTCATTGCGAATACATCCCTGAGCTTTGCACCGAACATGGTTTTGCGTCCCTTTCTGCCGCCGCAAAGACGCCGGAGAGGATTTTAAAACCGCCAGTAGGCTGTGACGGAGCGGTACACGTTAAAAGTACCTGAGTGCCGGCGGCACTCGCTGAGGCAGGCAGCGTGAGCGGTCTGCGAATAAAGGTGGTAACACGAGCTTAAGCCCTCGTCCTTTTCATGGGACGGGGATTTTTTTATGGCAATGAACGCCTTAGAGCGCGCCATCGGTCGCCCCCGACCCGGAACTTCCTGTAAGACTTTTTTATTTTCACCCGTTAGGAGGATATGTAAGCATGACATTATACGATGAACTGGTTGCCCGCGGCCTGATTGCCCAGGTGACAGACGAAAACGAGATCAAGGATTTGATCAACCACGGAAAGGCAACGTTCTACATCGGCTTTGACCCTACCGCGGACAGCCTTCATGTGGGGCATTTCATGGCGCTTTGCCTGATGAAGCGCCTGCAGATGGCCGGAAATAAACCGATCGCTCTGATCGGCGGCGGGACTGCCATGATCGGCGACCCTTCAGGGCGCACCGACATGCGCCAGATGATGACGCCCGAAACCATCCGGCATAACTGCGACTGCTTTAAAAAGCAGATGAGCCGTTTTATTGATTTTGGGGAAGGAAAAGCCATTATGGTAAACAACGCAGACTGGCTGATGGACTTAAACTACATTGATGTTTTACGCGAGGTTGGACCCCATTTCTCCGTGAACCGTATGCTGACAGCGGAATGCTACAAACAGCGCATGGAAAAAGGCTTAAGCTTCTTAGAGTTTAACTACATGATCATGCAGAGCTACGACTTCTACATTTTATTCCAGCAATACGGCTGTAATATGGAATTTGGCGGTGATGACCAGTGGAGCAATATGTTAGGCGGAACGGAGCTGATCCGCCGCAAATTAGGAAAAGACGCTTACGCTATGACAATCCATCTGCTGCTCAATTCGGAGGGGAAAAAGATGGGCAAAACCCAGTCCGGCACGGTATGGTTAGACCCTGAGAAAACCACGCCCTTTGATTTCTTCCAGTACTGGAGGAATGTGGCTGACGCAGACGTGTTAAAATGCATCCGCATGCTGACGTTCCTGCCATTGGAGGAGATCGATGCGATGGAACGCTGGGAGGGAGCCCAGCTGAACCAAGCAAAGGAACTGCTGGCCTTTGAACTGACCAAGCTGGTACACGGCGAAGAAGCGGCAGCAAAAGCGCGGGAAGCATCCCACGCCCTGTTCGCGGGTGGCGGCGACTCCGCCCACATGCCTGCCGCAGAACTGACTGCCGCCGATTTTGCAGATGGCGATATGGATATTTTGGCGCTCCTCGTAAAAACGGGACTGGCCTCTTCCCGCTCAGATGCCCGCCGGGCTGTCGAACAGGGGGGAGTCTCCGTTGCCAGCGAGAAAATCTCAGACATCAGAACCTCTTATACCCTGGATTCCTTTCAGCAGGAAGGGCTTGTAGTGAAACGCGGAAAAAAGAAGTTTGTGAAAGTGCTTGCAAAAAAATGATATCCGCTCATGCTTGTGATCCCGCAGCTCTACTTAGGCTGGTTGAACGCGTTAATGGTCTTTGTCAGCCGGTCTAAGGCGGCTACGATTTTGACGCTGGCGGAGGACATGCTCCCCGCAAGGCTCTGCACCTCCGTCGCCACGACCGCAAACCCTTTTCCGGCGTCTCCGGCCCTTGCCGCCTCGATGGAAGCATTCAGCGCTAAGATGTTCTGACGCTTGCCGAACTGGCCGATCTCCTTGGAAATCTCATTTACCTCGGCAATCTGGGCAATCGCGGAATCAATATTGTCCTGTGCGCGATCGAGCATATCGTTGTTCTCATGCACGATAAGGCAGGACTGCAGAAACCCGTTTATCACTTCGCTCAGCAATTCCTTGGCGGCGTCCACATTTTCTCTCGGCATCGGGGATTCCCTCTCTCCCCCCTCTTCCTGCCCGCCTTTTATTTCCCCTGCCAAAGTTCCGTCAGAGAGCGAGATCGGAGCAGAAAATTCTGTCTGCTTGATATATTTCCCCGCCGCTCCAGTACACTGGCAGACCGCTTTCCCGTCCATATCCTGTATCACCGCGGAAAACCCTGTCGCTCTGTGCCAGTTATCCATAATCTTTTGAATCTCAGGAAGTTCGCAAAATTCTCGTATATTTTCCATAGCCTCTTTCCTTTTCCCTATATTTTACGTTACTATATGTCCATTATAGCAAAATTTCACTTCTTTACAAGGGAAAAAGTGCTATTTTCAAACAATTTTTGTAACGTTCCGCCCCAAGCCGTCCTGCGGGCGCATTCCCGCGGCCATGATCCGGCCGCATCCCCGATCATACACGCTCCAGCCAGCGTTTTGCCAGGGGAAGCCAGCTCTGGCATTCCTCCTGTATGCCGCTCCCATCCGCTTTCACGCTCCATCTGTCGCAGGTTGAAAGCCCGTGGCCGCCCACCGGATACATATGAAATTCCACCGGTATCTCGTATTCCTTCATCGCCGCAATCAACAGCAATGAATTTTGCACCGGAACGCTCTCATCGGTATAGGTGTGCCAGATAAATGCCTTTGGCGTGTGCTTTGTCACCTGCTTCTCTAAGGAATTGCGCGCGAGCATTTCCTCCGTGCGCTTCCCGCCCAGCAGATTTTCAAAAGACCCCCTGTGTGCATACTTACCGGAGGTGATGACCGGATAGCAGAGCAGCATCGCCGCGGGCCTTAATATTTCACTGCCCGCTCCCGCCGCCTCTGCCAGCCAGGCTTCATGCCAGAACATCCCAAGGCTCGCCGCCAAATGTCCCCCCGCGGAGCAGCCCTGTACCACGATTTTGTCTGTGTCCACATGCCATTCATCCGCGTAACGGTGAATCAGTTTCATTGCTTCCGCCAGCTCCAGCAGGGCGGCAGGATAAACCGCCGGTTTACAGGAATAGCGGAGGATTGCCACGTCATATCCCGCGCTTAAAAAATGCATGGCAATCGGTTCCGCCTCCCTGTCAGAGGTATGTTCGTAACCGCCGCCGGGACACATGAGCACCAGCGGCCGTTTCTCCACGCCGATGTTCTGTGAATATTCCATGATGTAGGTGCATAATTTCGCTCCGGGCGCGGATCCTTCTGCCCGTATAGGAAATATTTCTGTCAGCATAATCGTTCTCCTTTTTTCTCTTTTCCCTAACTTTACCACGACACATCACTTCTGGCAATCTGATCCTGCGCCCGTTTCCCTCCTAAAGCTCTAACTGTTTTAACAGTGCGTACCCGTTCTCGCGGTCAAAGGAACGGATTTCCTCTCTGCCGGCTACATAGAAGATATCATCCACATAGATACCCCTGAAATTGTCCTGAGCAAAATTACCGGACAGCTTTTCTGTCAAAAGCGATTGAAAGTCACCGTCTTCCCAAGAGAACAGCAGGTAATTCAGGCTGCCGCCGTTCCCGTAATCCTGCGTCGTAAAGCCCAGCAGATTTTCTTTCGCATCCGCAAGCACAGCCTTGTAATCGTAGAGCGCCTGACTGTAATTTACATTTTTTAATACGATACTCTTAAGCTCCTTTAAATCGGCAGGATCGGAAATATCAAACATCGTAATTTTTAATCCCTCTCTGCTTCCGCTATCCGGATCCGTCTCATAGCCGATCCCCACAAGCTTATCTTTTCCCCAAAAATGCAGATACTCGGAGAATCCGGTAATTTTTAACTCCCCTGTCACCTTAGGATTTTTATCATCCGACAAATCTACCGCAAACAGAGGATCTGTGTTGCGATACGTCACAAAATACGCCATATCCCCAAGATACCTTGCCGCATAAATCTCTTCTCCGGTGGCGATCTCCTCGATTTTTCCGGTGGGTTTTAGGTTTTCATCAAACAGGTAAAGCTGGTTCGTGCTCTCACCTCCCGAAAAACGACTGTCGGTGGTCAGTATCCGTAGTTTTCCCTGATATTCATTGATCGCAAAGGTATCCCGCACCTCTCCGTTGACTGACGCGGCGCCTACCGCATTCATTCTGCCTTCTTTCAAACTGAATTTTGCGATCTTTGTAGAGGAAGATCCGTTGACATAATCCTCCTGATAGAGATAAACCGCGTCGGGGCTGACATAGATATCCACATATCCATTCATAATCACCGTATGATCCACAATCTGATCCGGTTTATCCACATTGACAGAGGATATCACAAGCCCCTGTCTCGCATCCTTAGAAAGATAAATACAGTCCGCGGGCACCGGCTTTTCATTCACCAGCGGTATCCACCCTCCTATCTTTTCCTCTGTCACCGCCTGTTCTTTCTCTAATGCCGGAGCTGTCAGATTTTTATCGGTAAACAGATACAGGATATCCCCGATCTTTCTTGAAGTGTGATAGTAACCTTCCTGAGTCATACTGCCGGAGAGCTTTGGATTTTCGGGGGAGCTGATATCATACGTTCTGATTTCTGTCACCATATCCGAGGAAAGATAATATACATCCTCATTTTCTCTATCCCCTCTCTCAAGTCCGGTAGTTTCTTTCTGTACAATTAAACTTAGATGCCTGCCATCCACATACATTTCAATGACCTGATCGGAGGCGCTCTCGAATGGAAGAAGGATCTCACCCGCTTTTTCTAACGCCCCTTTGCGGATGTCTGTGATCATCACGCTGTTTCCCTTCACGGTATAAATGTAAGAACCGTCCGTTTTAATCCTGTCACTTTCATCTGCCCCCTCCATCTGGAGATTTGTCTTAGAATAATTTACCTGTGCCTCGGTGGAAGCGGCGTTTGATTCCGCTTTTTGTGAATACTTGATATTTTCTGAAAACGCACTGCCCGATTCGTTGATTTCTACCCCATCCACTCCACCTGCAGTCATCGCATCCTCAAAATCCTTGCCATCATACAGCAGGTCATTCCCCCTTGGAGACACCTGCTCCTGTTTCTTTAACAGATCATAAATCTCATCATAATTCTTTGCCACGGTGTAGAGATCGCCCGCATCCTGTTTTGGCACTGCCGCCTCCTCCGGCTCCTCCCCCTCTTCGCTCTCCCTCTCCGCTTCCATTGTGGCGTATTCACGGACACCGCCGTCCGTCACCGCCTCTCCCGCGGTTAAGGCTCTGTCCTCTGCCGCATCGGCTCCTCCTCCGGCCCGGCGCAGATTCCATGCCTGTGTTCCCAGCGCGCCGCAGAACAATACCACAAGCGCGATGGCAGCCGCTTTGCTGGCATTGAAAAAACTTCTCCCGTCCGTCACGCGCTTCCTGACCGGAAGCCGCAGTCTTTCTTTTATATTCTCCGGCCGGAGACTCTCTGGTACCGGCTCATCGCTTGCCGCGTCGCCTATTTTTTTTAATATCTCTTTCTCTGTCATAAAGTCCTTTCTCCTTTCCCGGTCAATGCTCCATATCCCCTAATCTGCCCGCCATCTTCTTTAATCCCCTGCTCTCCTTTGAGCGCACGGTGTTCTCATTCATATGCAGGATTTCTGCGATTTCCCGGCTGGTATAGCCTGCAAATTGATGCATGCTGATGATCAGCCGCTCCTCATCGGGCAGATCAAAAAAGGTATTTCTGATCAGGAGCCGCTCTTCCGTGCCTGTTTCCGGCTCTTCCTGCGGCAGATCGTCCTGCAATGCTTCGTTCTTCCTGGCGTATTCCCTCAATTTGTCCTTGCACTTATTCGACAAAATCCGAAACATCCAGCTTTGAAACGCCTCCTCCGCGCGCAGTTTTTTTATCGAAGCAAACGCATCTGTAACGGCGTCACTCACCGCGTCCTCCGCGTCACTGGTATTCCGCAGTGTATAGAGCGCAAACCGGTACATGCTCTCATAAATCTCAGAATAAAGCTCCGCAAAGGCATTCACATCCCCGCGTTTTGCCGATCTTACCTTTTTTAAATAGTTTTCCATCCTAGCCTCATTTCCGACCCGCTATCCGGGTGCCGCCGGATCCTGCAGCGGCCGCCGCCGGACTGAGCCGCCGCGTTTTCTTTTCCTCACAAGTTTCTTATGATTCATCTGTTATATTTATAGTCTAAAAAAACAGGCATTTTGTTGCAAGTAATTTTCTTTTTTTCACAGCAATCCCATACCCTTATCGCCGGGCGGCGCAAAAACGTCGCCTAATAAAAAAAAAGCTGTCGCTTGGGAGGAGTTCACTTAGGGATTTGAGAAAATCAAGTTTCTAAGTGGCTCCTTCAAACGGCGGCGAACAAGAAAAGACCACATCTTAAGTTTATAAGCCTTCGATGTGGTCTTTTTTTATTTTCTTGTGATTTTCCAATCCATCAAATCTAATGAATACTCGTTATTTAATGGCTTTATTGAAATATACTCAGTTTTGTGATTAATGAGTTTTTCCCGGCTGATGATGTCTTTTTGAATTGGTACACCATCTTCATTTTTTAGAATGCAATGATAGAAACGATATTGTAGTATTTCAAGGACAATGTTTACGCTTCATACGATTATATGAGGACAAACCACCTTTTGGGGCATCAAGATAATGATTTGCAAGATTTCTAACAAATTCACCAAGTGCATTCTCTGGTTCTATGGTTATTTGACGGCTGGCATATTTTGTTCCATTTCTTTTTGATGTAGTAATACGAAGTAATTGAGACCATTCATCGCTATGTTGAATGCTTTCAAATGCCGATTTGATTTTTTCAATAGACATCAATCAACGCTCCTTTAACCATATCAGATTACCATTTATCAGGATTTCGGAAATTCGTTCCCAATTAAATTTATATCCTTCACTTGGATAAAAATAAGAAGTTTTATTATACGAATAAAGTAATCCCAGTTTATTCCATAGCTTCATTTCATCACGCATATAACTATTCTTTGCCCCAGTTGTCACAGCAGATGGCTTTCTTTTACCTATGCAGCCATTATCGGACAAAAATGTTTCTAATGCGATAGCATGTTCCTTACTTGAATCAGAAATCACTGCGGTTTTTTGAAATTTTTCCACAAGATTAATTAAATCAAGATGTTTACCATCGACAAGCACTAAATAAGCAAGAGAATCAAAGAATTTTTTGCTATCAGGTCCATATTTCTTTCCAATCTCAAGAAGTTTAAAACCCAAATTAGTCAATCGTCCCTCACTGCGGCTCCAAAGTTCTAATTGAACTAGCGGTATTTTGTAATTTTGTTTTTCTGATTTCATTGATGCGTCAGACCCCGTTTTTGAACGAGGTCTTCCGTCCCACTGCCGAGTTTTTTTATCTACCATCATTCTGTAAAATGTGGGATAAATATGGTTTGTATAGATATCTCCATCTTCATCGGAAAAGATAAAGCTCAAATTTAAAAGGTCATATAATTCAAAGTGACTGATATCACGCCACCAACACCAAAATGTTTTTACATCATCGGATTTGGATGTTGCTGTTATTGCGGTTCTTGTATTCGTTATCGGTCTTAAGATATCGATAGAATAATCGTTATAATTATACGCAAATAGCGAAGTAGCCACATTTGAAAACTCTGGCGAACGCAAAGTATCTGCTATGAAATCTGCAATACGAAATCCGTCATCAGCCCAATATGGCACTATTAAACCAGAATAGGCATGCTTCTGTAGGTACGAAAGAGATTGACCCAATCCTGTTAAATACTCCCGTTTAGATTGAAACGGCGGTTTGAATTCTAATGCATATGATGCCTTCAATTCTTCATCGTAACAAACATAGTCTGGTCTCGGCCAATCCCAATCGCCAGTTCTAATAAGTGATGTTGAAAAAACTTGTTTGAATTTATCATCGGAGTTTCTTATACGAGAGAGAATGGCATCTCCATACATTGTTGCGGATTCATCGTGTAATTCGCCCATTATTTTATCTCCTCTAAAAACCCATTAATGTGCTGTGCTAATGCGTTCGCCAACATAACCGGGACAGCATTGCCGACTTGAATACATTGATTTTGTCGAGTACCGCAAAACACTACATCATCTGGGAAAGTTTGAATTCTTGCTGCTTCCCTAACTGTCAAACTACGATTTTCTATTGGGTGTAGCGGAAAAGCATTGTGACCTGGAACCATAGTTGTTGCTGGTTTGAATCGGCTTAGCCGTCTATACACATGACTAAAGTTTTTAATTTCGTTATCTTTATAATCGCTTCTTGAACCATGTGAAACAGAATCAGGAAGACCTTCTTTAGGAATTCCTTCCCCTTCTCTTATACATTTAATTCGTTCTTCAACCACTGAATTGTGTTTCATCGGCACATGGTTAGGAATTTGATTTTCTTTTCCTAACAAATCATTTATTGCATCACCAACAACTTGATAATGGTCTTTGGAAAATTTCGGTGCGGGAAAAGATGGCTTAATGGGTATGTCCTTTCTTATACCCAAAAAGAAAATACGATTTCTTATTTGAGGAACTCCAAAGTCAGCCGCACACAGTACTTTTGATAAAACTTGATATCCAATATTATCGAACTCCGCCTCTATAGCTTCTTTTATTTTACCACCATCAGAAGACAAAAGTCCTCTCACATTTTCCATAAGAAATATTTTAGGCTGTATTACCTCAGCAAAGCGAATAAATTCAAAAACAAGTTCATTTCTTGGGTCTTTAACTAATCGTTTTCCAATGGTTGAAAATCCTTGGCAAGGGGGTCCTCCGACAATTACATCAACTTTATTTTTGTATTTTTGTAATCTACTGTTATCAATAGTTCTTATGTCTTCGGCGTACAATTTTACATCTGGATAGTTTAATTCATGTGTCTTTACGGCAGGTTCCCACATTTCAACAGAAAATATCGGAGAGAATCCTGCATCCATAAATCCACGCATCAATCCTCCGGCACCGCTAAACAAATCAATAAAATTGTGATTATTTTTGTTTTTCATAATATTCATCAAGAGCCTTTCTGATTTGAACCGCCCAAGCATTTGCAAGCTTTACTGGAACGGCATTTCCGACTTGCATACACTGTTTGTCTCTCGGACCAACAAAAATATAGTCATCTGGGAAAGTTTGGATCCTTGCTGCCTCTCGTACAGTTAAGCTTCTATCTAACCACGGATGAATTGGAAATGCATTATGCCCTGGAACCATAGTCAAAGAAGGCTTATCTCTATGTAAACGCTTAAAAGTGTTGCCAAAGTTTTTTCTGTATAACTCCGGCGGTAAGTCATTTTCAGGTAATCGACCGCCTTCAGGGATGAGTTTGTATCTACGAATATTAATTTCTCCATGTTTTAATGCAACATGATTAAATTTTTCATCATCTCCGCATTCTGCCAAATCACCTATTGCCGCTCCAACCGTTTCCCAAGCATTATTGCCGTTTTCTGAATAAGCAGCTACCGGGGGAGTCATTTTTATGCCAACTCTATTTCCGTAGAAGAATATGCGATTTCTTATTTGCGGCACGCCATAATCCGCCGCATTCAATACTACATAGTTAAACTCATATCCTGTTTCAGCAAATGTTCTTTTTATTTCTTCAAAAATTGTTCCCCTATCTCGCGTTATCAAGCCTTCAACATTTTCCATTAAAAAAAACTTTGGTTTTAGATACTTTAAAACTCGTATGTATTCTTTAAATAAAGTATTTCGAGGGTCGGCTTGATATCGTTTGTTTGGATCAGATGATATCCTTTTTCCGATTGTAGAAAAACCTTGACACGGAGGACCGCCTACTAATACATCAATATCTTCAGTTATATATTTGGATAAGGTTTTTTCATCAAGGTTATGAATGTCAACCCTCAAAAAAGGAATATTGGGACGGTTTTTCAAATGAACCTTTTCGCAATACTCATCAAAGTCTGTTGAAAAAACAATGTGGTAGCCATCCATTTCAAAACCGAGTTCTAACCCACCGGCTCCCGAGAATAAATCAACGGCAGTGTAATTTTTCTTTTTCATTTAGCTGCCTCCAACCCATTACGAATATCAAAATCGATGTTATTCCTTTTACAGAAATCATCAATCAACTTCATAGTTTTATATGTGGGTTTAGTTTTGCCGGCTTCCCATCGGTTGACTGTTGCAAAAGAAACACCGAGTTCTTTTGCAAATGCTTCTTGGCTCATAAAATATTTTTGACGAATGTTTTTTATATCATCACTAAAACTCATAGCAACCTCCAATTTGGATTATCGCATTGTTATGACAGTATTATAATATATTTTCGACAAAAAACAATATCATAAATTATCATTAAATAGTCATAAACAACTTGATTTTTCTGCGATAGTACGGGAATATATAGTACCGTTTGAAGACTGTCGGAAAGGAGGATTTACTATGACAAGTACAATTAAATACAGACCGTCTTCTGCTATTGCAGAAAACAAAATAACCGCACTATACTGCAGACTCTCCCGTGATGATGACTTACAGGGCGAGAGCAACAGTATCGTCAATCAAAAGGCTATTCTCAAAAAGTATGCCGATGAGAACGGTTTCGGCAATACGATGTTCTTTGTGGATGACGGATATTCGCTTTATTGCTATCAACAACGGCGTTGACAGTGCAAATCAAATGGATAATCGATGAAAAAGCGGCACCAGTGGTCAAAAAAATCTTTGATATGTGTGTTAATGGCAAAGGATCCTCACAGATATCCAAAGAACTGATAAAAAGAGGCATACCTACATCGGCGGAACATTCCCGGAACTACCGAAAGAAAGCAAAGCATCAAAATTTATCAGAACTATTCCGGGGCTGTTAATATCCCCGAAGAGCAAAGAAAAACGGCATAGCCTGCATTCCTGTAAACTATGCCATTTTCTTAAGGAATGAAAAATCCCTTAGTGAAGCCACCTTTTGACAGCCCCTTTTTTATTCCGTCTTAAATACGGCAATCTCTGATTTTAACTCGTTCATATTTGCGCCTAAAGATTCTGCGGTGTGATTCATGTTTGCCACGTTCTCCTTTAATTTTGAAGCCATATCCTGGACGATCTTTGCCCTTTCCGCGGTTTCTTCGATGATGATAGAAATGTTTTTCACCGCTGATACGGCGTCCTCGCGCTCCCTGTCCGCCTGTCCGGTACTCGCCACGATTTCTTTCAATCCCTCAAACAGCGTTTTCATGCACTGGTTCATGTCTTCAAAGACACTCACGATCTCCTGTACCGCCGCGGTCTGTGAGATAACCATTTCCCGGGCCTCTTTTGCTTTCTCCACGCTCACAAAGGTCTGATCTGTAATATGGGCAACATTATTGTGGATCTCCCTGGCTGATTCCGCGGAATGATCGGCAAGCTTGCGGATCTCTTCCGCCACGACCGCAAAGCCCCTGCCGGCTTCCCCTGCCCGCGCCGCCTCAATGGACGCGTTCAAAGATAACAGGTTCGTCTGCTCTGAAATATCCGTAATCGTCTCTACAAATTGCCGGATGCTCTCGGATTCCCTCTTTAAATCCTCGATGCTGTCTTCTACTTTAATGGTGATCTCGGACGTCTCCGCCGCACGGCTGCCCAGTTCCCTTACCATCTCCGTTCCCCGGAGTATCATGTTCTCCGCCCTGCCGACTAGCTCTTTTACGTTTTCCACAATGCGGCTTACTTCCCGTATCTCCTCAGAGAGGGTATCTGTCTTTTTCACGCATTCCCGGGCATGCTCCGTCTGCTTTACAATCCCGTCATTGATCTCGTCTATCGCCTGTGTGATATTCGCAGAATAATCCTGCATGATATTGGAAGCGGTCTGCACCTCCTGTGCCGACACCTCCAAGGTTTCCGTAGCGCTGCTCACCTTTTTCACGAGGCTCTTATTATTGTTGATCATGTTGTTTGCCACAACAGCTAAAATATTAAACTCGTCGCGCCCTTTCACCTGTACGCGGGTAGTCAGGTTGCCCTCTGCGACCTCCTCTAATTCCCCTGAGATGCGCTGCATATTCTTCTGAATGCCATTTGTGATGATCAATCCGATCAAAACCGCTACCACCACCGCGATGAGTACGACAGTAAAGGTGATGTAGCGGATATACTCCGCCTGTCCCGTCACTACCTTCATAGGAACCAAGGCGCAAACAGAGGCGCCTGTGACTTCGCTCCTGCTGTAAAGAAACAGATACTTTTCCCCCTGATACTTTACTTCGCTCAATCCTTCCGGCTCCTGAAGATCCTGATAAAAATCTTGTCCAAAGAAAACTTTCTCCCCCTCAGGACGGGCGCTCGCTTCCCCCTCCGGCAGGTTCTCACAGAGGATCTCCCTTCCCCCTTTTGTTACAAAACCGACGATGCTTCCCTTTCCCAGATCTAGGCCGCTTAAAAATTCCCTGATGGAAGCCGCGCTCACGTCAATGACAATATAACCTTTTCCCGTCTGCGGCGCTGTTTCATATGCCAGGATATAATCCTCATAATTTAGACCCAGGTATTCGTCGAGCGCGGCATGGGTATCGATCCACGGCTCTATTTTCTTCCCATCCTCCGAATACTGCAAGACATCTTCCCTGTAAAGGGAATAAATCCCGTCTTTGTCATTGGTGCCGCTTGTGGTAAACATCTGTATCTTTTCGGTGGTTATGACAAAAATATTGTTGATAAACTGGTTTGCCACCTGGGAGGCGCGAATGTCCGTACCGATATTGCCGAGGGTCTGCTTCCGCAGCACCTCATCGTTTTCATAAAGTCCCATCATGTATCTTCCCAGAGAAGAATCAAACGCGTACTTCAACGTCTCCGCTTCAATAAAGGAATTGCCCACATCGATATACTGCCCCGCCATCCGTATCGTCTGCTGGCTGGATTCGCAAAAGGCATCGTTCATGCCCTCCGCGGCTTCATAATAAGAAAGAGTCCCCACAAAAATCAAAAACAGGATCGGTATCAGGAAACTGATCAAAATCTTCGTCCTTATCCCGAAGACCATGATCTCCTTGTTCTTTATTTTTAATTTCGGCAGCTGCTTTACATGCTCTGATTGCTCTGGTTTTTTATAGACCTTTGTCTTTTTTGCCTTTTTTGCCATAATAATCCCCTTTGATTCGATTCATGCTGCGTCTTTAAAGTTTAGCTATATACAGAATATCATAAAAATTGTAAATAAAAAAGAGAAATCTTGTCCATATTTTTGTTTTTTTCTCTTCTTCCTGCCAGACACTGATATCTCATTTGAACAATAAGAGCATTCATAGCGCCCACACCTTTGTAGAACTTCGCCATAAAGCGGGAAGCGCATCTTACAAGCCATGGTTTTTCCTGTAAGATGCACGCAACGCCCCACAGCTTTCTCCTATGCTAATCTGTATTTTTTTAATACTTGGCGCAGCTTCTCTCTATGGGCATCATCCATATTGCAGAGCGGAAGCCTGCACTCTCCCACATCGATCCCCATCATGCACAATGCCTGTTTTACCGGGATAGGATTTATATCCAGAAACAGCGCCTCGATCAATTCCAGATATTCCAGCTGCAGCTTTTCGCTCTTCCCGCTATCGCCGCGGAAATAAGCCTCACAGATTTCATGCGTTTCCTGCGGCAGGAGATTTGCTAAAACCGAGATAACGCCCTTTGCCCCAAGACTTAGCGCGGCGGTGATCTGGTCGTCATTGCCGGAGTATATGGCCAGATTTTCCCTGCACAGAGAGGCAACCTTTGCCATCTGGGAAATATTGCCGCTGGCCTCTTTGCAGGCGACAATATTTTCTATCTCTGAAAGACGCTGATACGTCGGCGGAAAAATATTGACGCCTGTTCTGGAAGGCACATTATACAGTATGATCGGAAGAGCGGATGCCTGCGCGCAGGCCTTAAAATGCAGATACAATCCCTGCTGGGAAGCCTTATTATAATACGGCGTTACCAAAAGCAGGGCATCCGCTCCCAATGTTTCGCATTCTTTTGACATATAAACAGCATGTGCCGTACTGTTGCTTCCGGCTCCCGCTATTACCGGTATCCTTCCTCCGATCGTTTTTACGGCGAAATCTATCAATTCTAAATGCTCTTCATCCGCCAGGGTGGAGGCTTCCCCGGTAGTTCCCGCCACCACCACCGCATCCGCCTTTTTTTCCACCTGCCGTTCCAATAACTGCCTGAACACCGGATAATTGATCCCTCCGTCTTCTTTCATCGGAGTTACGATCGCGGCAGCCGCTCCCCGAAATATAAGTTTTTTTCCCATATATGATAATCTCCCTGTTTGCCCAAGACCAATCACGAAAATCCATCATCCACTTCCGTGTGCAATAGGATGGAAACCCCGGACCCGGTTTTTGTAAAACGCTAAGTCCAAGGCTTTCTCCCCTGACCATGTTTCTTATATTAACCTATGCATTTTTTTCTATAAAGTGCAATCCGCGGCGGCAGTCCAGCCATAAGCGTCTCTGTGGGCGCGGCCGTGCCGGCACATATTCCTAGCATAACGCATTCTAATTAGTTGTACATTTTTGCATTGTGTGATAAAATATAGACATATTCAAGAAGAGGGGTATAGATCTATATGAAATTCACGTTAGAAGCAAATCATAAAACAGCTTTGGAAAAACTTGCAAAATCCGGCATGACACCGATCCTGACCGCCCGGCGGGCTAAAATACTTCTGCTCAAAGAGCAGGGAAAATCCAGTTCGGATATTGCCAGCGAACTGAACATCAGCCGCCATACAGTTGAGCTTTGGGTAAAAAAATACCGTTCAAGGACACCAAAGGATTCCCTTGAAGATTTACTCAAGGTAAGCGAAGGGCGCGGACGTAAAGAACAGATTTCCGGTGAGGCCCGCACATGGCTGATCAGCATCGCCTGCATGAAGCCAAAAGATTTAGGTTATGCGGCCGAAGTCTGGACGACCAGTTCCCTTACAAAACACATAAGAACCCATGCCCTTGAAGCCGGATACGAAAGGCTTTGTACCATAACGGAATCCGGCGTATATAAGATTCTAAACAAAAGCAATATGAAACCCTTCCGGATACAGTATTATTGTGAACGTCGTGATCCTGATTTTGAGCAGAAAATGCACAATGTACTTTTGGTATATAAACAATTGTCACTACAGTTTGACCAAAATGGGAAGCTGCTCCCTTTTGAGGACGGGGATATTACCCATGTTTTGTCATATGATGAAAAACCAGGCATATAGGCTATTGCAAATACAGCGGATGACCTTATGCCGAATGGATCAAAGGGCGTCATAAAACGTGATTATGAATACAAGCGTCTTGGAACAGTTTCGCTGCTTGCGGGCATTGACCTGCAGACAGGCGAAGCAATACCGCTTGTAAAGGATACCCACAACAGTGACGGCTATATAGAGTTTTTAAAAGTACTTGACCGCAAATATCCAAAGGAAGATAAGATCCGTCTTGTTTTGGACAATCTAAGGATCCACAGATCAGAGAAGGTACAGAAATATATTTCGACTGTACCCGGCCGGTTTGAATCTGTCTTTACACCCAAGCATGCTTCATGGCTTAATCTTGTGGAAGGGTTTTTCAGCAAAATGACCAAACAGATGCTGAAAGGGGTCCGCGTAGCCACAAAGGATGAACTGGTAAGACGTATTTATAAATATTTTGAAGAGATCAACGCAGAACCCGTTGTGTACAAATGGAACTGGCATTTGGACGACATAGATCCGACTGAACAAGTTCAGGTTGTGGATCTTGCTCAAAATGTATAGTTAAATAGAAAGTGTTATGCTAGTTTTCTTTTACGTTGCTTTTTCTGATTTCCGCATAAGTCCTGTAATATTTCTTTGTCCCTTTGTTTGGGAACATATCCGAAAATTCTGTCACTTCGATTTTGGGATTCCTCTGTAAAATCTTCCTAAACCACTTAATATCATTCTTTGTTCCCATTAGCCTGACTTTTAACATTAGTCTGCCCCCTCCAAACATGGCGTACAGATTGTGGTTATAGGTTGCGTACTCCGGATACCTGATCTGTACCGCCTGCCAAAAATAAGGTGCATAGGCACAGCAGAATAATTCTTCCACTGTGTAATTCCTGCACTCGTCCACCTGTTTCTCCGCATCATCGTAATCAAAAACGCTCGGCGTACCATTACAATAAAGATTAAATGCCATCCTGACTACTTTTACACTGCCGCTGGTCTGCCAGCCTTCGTGCAGGCATTCCGTTTTTACACAGCCTGTCTTAAAATCATAAATGCTTTTAATGTTCCTTCTTGTGTCATTGCTGATACCAAGACAATATACCAGCGCTTTGTGATACACGTCCTGATACCTGACCTCTTTTAACTTCTCATAGTAGAATTTGTCATGTGCATCACTGATAAAAATAATCTTTTTCGCTTTCTCTGCTCCTAACGCTGTACTACTCATGTTCATTTCCTCCATTTCTTATTTTGCTTTGCTGACCATAACAAAAAAGGACACTTCTCTAAAATTTTCTTTTAGAAAAATGTCCTTATCGTACAAAATATTGAATTGGATTTATGAGTACAACTATTCATTAACGCTCATTATTCTTCGTTATGCGTTGTAAATTTGTTGTAAATTTGTTGTAGTTCACAACTTCAAGTACCGCAAACCCTTGAAAATACTGGCTTTATTTGTCCAACGACTTCATCGTCGGGAATAATAACACATCCCTGATTGCCGGACTGTTCGTCATCATCATGACCATACGGTCAATGCCGTATCCAATGCCTCCCGTCGGCGGCATACCGACGCAAAGCGCATTCAAAAAGTCCTCGTCTAAGTGATTTGCTTCCTCATCACCTGCCGCAAGCAATGCTTCCTGAGCTTCAAAACGGGCTCTCTGGTCGATGGGATCGTTCAGCTCGGAATAGGCGTTCGCCATTTCCCATCCGTTCATAAAGAACTCAAAACGCTCCACATACTCTGGATTTTCCGGTTTCCTCTTCGTCAGCGGGGAAATCTCAACCGGATGATCCATCACGAAGGTAGGCTGGATCAAGTGTTCCTCCACATATTCCTCAAAGAACAGATTCAAGATATCGCCTTTCTCATGCCTGTCCTCAAACTCGATGTGATGCTCCTTAGCAAGTTTTTTTGCTTCTTCTGTGGTATGAATTTCGTTAAAATCTACCCGGGCATATTTTTTGACTGCATCGACCACGGTAATGCGTTCAAACGGCTTCGACAAGTCCATGGTGTGTTCCCCATACGTCAAAACCTCAGAACCCGTCACCTCTTTTGCCACATAGCGGTAAAGGTTTTCTGTCAGATCCATCATGCCATGATAATCCGTATATGCCTGGTACAATTCCATTAAAGTAAATTCAGGATTATGTCTTGTGTCCAATCCCTCATTGCGGAACACGCGTCCGATCTCATAGACGCGCTCCATCCCCCCTACGATGAGTCTTTTTAAATATAATTCCAAAGAAATACGAAGACGCAGATCCTCGTTTAATGCGTTAAAATGTGTCTCAAAAGGTCTTGCGGCAGCTCCTCCGGCATTTTGCACCAGCATTGGCGTCTCCACTTCCATGAAACCCTGTCCGTCTAAGTAACGGCGGATCGCGCTGATAACCTTAGAGCGTTTGATAAAGGTGTCCTTCACCTCTTGATTCATAATCAGATCCACATACCTCTGCCGGTATCTGGCGTCTGTATCGGTCAGGCCATGAAATTTCTCAGGGAGAATCTGTAAACTTTTGGAAAGCAAAACTACCTCAGATGCATGAATGGAGATTTCTCCCGTCCTGGTCTTAAAAACCTTTCCCTTAATTCCTAAAATATCGCCCACATCATATTTCTTGAAGTCCTTATAGGAATCCTCTCCAATATCATCTCTGGAAACATATGCCTGAATCTGCCCCTTTAAATCCTGGATATTGCAAAAAGACGCTTTCCCCATCACACGCTTAAACATCATGCGCCCGGCAACGGATACCTCGCGCCCCTCCATGGCTTCAAAATCATCACGGATATCCGCGCTGTGATCTGTCACGTCGTATTTTGTAATGACAAAGGGATCCTTTCCATTTTCCTGCAACTCATGAAGTTTATCATAACGAACCCGGATTAACTGGTTCACATCCTGCTGATGATTGTTCTGCTCTGCCATTTTCTTCCTCCTTTTTGCGCGTAAAACTGCGGCAAAGGTACTTACTTAATTCGATCTATGAATAGAAAGTACCTTATACTCTAACTCTCCTGCCTGTGTCTCGACCTTTACAACATCTCCCGCTCTTTTTCCAAGGAGCGCTTTTCCCACCGGAGATTCGTTTGATATCTTACCCTTTAAGCTGTTCGCTTCCGTAGAACCCACAATTTTATATTCCAGCTCTTCATTATATTCGCAATCTAAAATCCTTACGCTGCAGCCGATGCTGATCTTTTCCAGATCCACCTCATCTTCTATGACAACCTCCGCGTTTTTCAGGATTTTTTCCAGCTCTTCGATCCGCGCCTCAATATCCCTCTGCTCGTCTTTGGCGGCGTCATACTCCGCATTCTCAGACAGATCTCCCTGTTCACGCGCTTCTTTGATTTTCTGGGCAACCTCTTTTCTTCTTACAACTTTTAAATCCTGTAATTCATCCTCTAATTTTTTCAGTCCCTCATAAGTCAGAATGTTTTTTTTGTCCATTGCGCTTTCCCCTTCTCGTATTCGTTTTATAAATCATAAAAAGCCTCTTCAAATCTATCGCTATGCAGCTTTTTTCTCATGCTCTGCTGTCTCTTAACAATTACAGTATTGTAACCGATAGGCACTGCAATGTCAAGATTTTCAGCCCTCTCCCACGTTTTTTTATGAATGGGGATATAGTGTTTTCCCTGCCTGATCTGCTGCTCGTAACACTTCCCCTGCCACTCAAAATCAAGGACTACCTTTTTCGATGCCATTCCCTCTGCAAAAAAACCGTCTCTTCTCTCTAAATATTTTTTCGGGACGATCATCACCAATAAGCCGTTCTCCTCATACATTGTTTCGGCAAACTCCCGAAAATATGCAGGGCGGTCGGTATAAATCGTAAGGAAATTCAGTTCCTCGCCAAGCTGCTCTAGCACGGTCTTCGCATCCTCCGGCTCAAACACCCGCACTTCTTCGGCTTCCTCATCAATCGCTTCCAGCTCCGCTTTCTCCGGGGGAATCTGCTTCGCTTCTAATATCCCTAAATAAACCGGTTTGAAATCTGTTAAAAATTCATTGGAATAAGACATGTCCGCTGCCTCCCAAATGCTTTTATGAATTATATGACAGAACCTCTTGGAATAATGCTTCTAACTGCCCGTAATTTTCCACTTCATTGATCTTTCCTCTCAGTTTTGAGGAATATCGGTAGCCTGCGGTATACCACGCCGCATGTTTGCGGATTTCCCGGATGCCTGCCTCCTCCCCCTTCCACTCCGCCTGCATCCGCGCATGGCGCAGCAGCGTCTTTGCCATTTCCGCAAAATCCGGTTTCGGAAGCTTCTCACCCGTACTCGCATAGTGCAGTATCTGCTTAAAAATCCAGGGATTCCCCTGCGCGCCCCTGGCAATCATAAATCCATCGCAGCCGGTCTCCTCTCCCATGGCCAGCACATCCTCCGCCGTCATTAAATCTCCATTTCCTATGACAGGAATGGAAACCGCTTCCTTAACCTGTCTGATAATCTCCCAGTCCGCTTTTCCCGTATAATACTGCTCTCTGGTCCGCCCATGCACGGCAATCGCCGCCGCGCCGGATTCCTGGGCAATATGCGCCATTTCCACCGCATTCACATGTTCCTCATCAAAACCCTTGCGGATTTTCACTGTGAGGGGCTTTTGGATCGCCTTGGCCGTCTTTTCTATGATCTGACCTGCCAGCCTGGGATTTTTCATCAGGGCAGACCCATCGCCGTTATTTACCACTTTGGGAACCGGACAGCCCATGTTGATGTCTAAAATGTCAAAGGGACGTTCCTCGATCTGTTTTGCCATCTCACTGATGATATCCGGATCCGATCCAAACAGCTGCAGGGAAACCGGATGTTCTCTCTGATCAATGCTCAAAAGCTGTTCCGTGTTTTTATTTTTATAAAGAATCGCTTTCGCGCTGACCATCTCCATGCACAGCAGCCCCGCCCCCTGTTCCTTGCAAAGCAAGCGAAATGGCAGGTCTGTGACGCCTGCCATCGGTGCTAATATTAAATTGTTTTCTAATGTGACATTTCCGATTTGCAATTTCTTTATCTCGTCCATATTATCTTATCTTCCCGGATTTGCGATTCTGCTTTTTGTAGATCAGGTTCATTCCCTTTAACGTTAAATTGGGGTCATATACATCGATCACCGGCGTTTCACTGGCAATGATCCGGCCTAACCCTCCTGTTGCCACAACCTTTACTTCTCCCATGTCCGCCTCCGCGATCATGCTGCGGACAATATACTCCGTCTGCCCGATCTGCCCGTACACAAGACCCGCCTGCATACTGGAGATCGTCTCTTTTGCCAGAATGCTTGGCGGTTTCAGGATCTCGATCTCCGGCAGCTTCGCCGCATCCTCCCACAGCGCCTTTGCGGAAGTCCGAATGCCCGGAGCGGTCACTCCAGAGACAAACGCCCCGTCCTTGTCCACCAGATCATAGGTGGTGGCGGTTCCGAAATCCAGCACCAAGACCGGACCCCCGTAAATTTCATAGGCAGCCGCGGCATCCACGATGCGGTCCGCGCCGATCTGGCGGGGATTCTCCGTCGCCACACGGATTCCGGTCTTAATTCCCGGCTCTACGACAATGGGGCGTATGCCAAAATATTTGATAATTGCCCCCTCAAGCGAATGCATGACATTGGGCACAACAGAAGCCATGATGGCATCGGCTATCTCCTCATAATCAATATTATTCTGCTCCAAGAGATTCATCAGCAGCATCCCATATTCATCGGAGGTACGGGGCATTTTCGTCGTGATGCGGAAGCTGGCCTTTACCTCGTCCGATTCAAAAGCGCCTACGGTAATGTTGGTATTGCCCACGTCAATGGTTATGATCATGTCCTTCTTTTCCTTTCCCGCTCGCCGGATCACATATACACCACTTTATAGTAGAGTTCCAGAGAACGCAGCAGATCTTCTCTGGTGCGCTGCAGTTCCCTGATCTTGAGTCCGCACCCGACGTCGTCATAAAGCAAGTCGCCTTCGTCGCAGGTGACGCGAAGCTCCAGATTCCCCTCTTCATCAAAAGCAATGTAAAAAATGCCCCCGACATCCTCAGTAAAAAGCACGCACATGACTTTCAATTCATCTTTTACGCTTTCGGGAAGCCCCTCGAAATCCTTATTCAGATAATATGCTTTTTTGTATGCGTTGGCGCCGCAAAGCACCACATCTCCCTTATACATATCCGCAAATTCCTCTCACTGAAACTTCTCCAGAGGAAACCAATCTCTGATTTCCACCGGTGTCTACAATCAATTCCCCTCTGTTGGTGATCCCCATGGCTTTTCCTTCAAAAGGTTCCCTGGGATCTAATACTTTTACGCCTTTGCGCATATTCACCAGAATCGCGTTGTATTCCCCCGCAAGAGCGCTTAGGTCTTCTGTCTTTAAATAGATGGCATAACGCCGCTCAAACTGCTCCAATGTTTCCTCGATCAGCGCCGCCCGGTTGATATGCCGGCCCGTCTGCTGGTAAATGGAAGTCGCCGTCTCCCTGGTTTCTTCCGGAAAACTCTCGTTATGGACATTGATCCCGATGCCAATGACAATATAATTGACATAGTCAAACTGCGCGCTCATCTCTGTCAAAATGCCGCAGACTTTTTTCCCCTGCATGATGATGTCATTGGGCCATTTAACGCCCGCTGGGACTCCTGTGCATTTTGCAATGCTCACCGCGACCGCTAAGGCCGCTATCAGGGTCAGCATGGAAGCGTTATTGGGATCGATCACCGGTTTTAACAGCAGTGTCATATAGATACCGCTCCCCTCCGGCGACTCCCAGCACCTTCCCCTCCTCCCTCTTCCTGATTCCTGGCTTGAAGCTACCACCAGAGTCCCCTCGGGGTACCCTTCCTCCGCCAGCTGCTTTGCCCGGGCATTCGTAGAATCGATGGTATCGTAATAAAATATCTCCCTGCCTGCCCAAGAAGTCTTTCTTATGCTCTGCAATTCACTTTTGTTTAAGCAATCGGGAATGGAAATGATCTTATATCCCCTGTTCTGGATCGCCTCAATACGATAACCCGCTTCTTTTAACTGATTGACCGCTTTCCATATAGCCGTCCTCGACACTCCAAACCGCTCACATAGAATTTGTCCCGAAATATAGTCATCCGCTTCTTTCAGTGCCGTCAATAGTTTTGTTTTCATCATGTTTCCTCTCATTCTGCCGCCCCGGGCGGTCTTTCCATCCAAAGGACTCCGCGCTGCCGCGGAAATCCGCGACCAAAGCTTTTCGCTTTCAAGCTTCACTCTTCCAATGTGGCAAGCATCACTGCTTTGATCGTGTGCATCCGGTTCTCCGCCTCGTCAAAGACGATAGAACGGGCGCCTTCAAACACTTCATTTGTTACTTCTAATTCCGCATGACCGAATTTTTTATAAACCTCCTCCCCGATCGCAGTCTTCCGGTCATGGAATGCCGGCAGGCAATGCATAAAAACAGCTTCTTTTTTTGCATTTTCCATGGCTGCCCGATTCACCTGATACGGCATTAAATCCCGCAGCCGCTCTTCCCAGACTTCCTCCGGCTCACCCATGGACACCCAGACATCTGTATAAACTATATCCGCCTCCTTTGTGCCTGCCAGAACGTCTTCCGTAAGGGTGATCTCCGCCCCCGTCTGAGCTGCCGTTTCCCTGCAGTAAGAAACCAGGCTTTCTTCTGGAAAATATTTTTTGCTGGTGCAGGCGGTAAATTGCATTCCCAGCTTTGCGCAGGCTACCATCAGCGACCTGCCCATGTTATAGCGGGCATCTCCCATGTAAACTAACTTTTTCCCCCGCAGGCTCCCGAAATGTTCCCTGATGGTCAGCATATCCGCGAGCATCTGGGTGGGATGAAACTCATTGGTCAGCCCGTTCCAGACCGGAACGCCGGCATACGCCGCCAGTTCTTCCACGATTTCCTGCGCAAAGCCGCGGTACTCAATGCCGTCATACATTCTCCCCAGCACTCTGGCCGTATCCGGTATGCTCTCTTTTTTCCCGATCTGAGAGGCGGACGGGTCAAGATACGTCACATTCATCCCCAGATCGTATGCCGCCACTTCAAACGCGCAGCGGGTCCTGGTGCTTGTTTTTTCAAAGATGAGCGCAATATTTTTTCCGGTCAGACAGTTATGCGCGACGCCCTCTTTTTTCTTCGCTTTCAATTCCGCCGCTAAATCAAGCAGATAAGTGATTTCTTCCGGCGTATAATCCATCAGCTTTAAAAAACTACGTCCCCCGAGCTTCATTTGCAACCTCCTATCCTGTGTAAAATTAAGGCTGTTGCAAGAATCTCTCATATCTTGTAACAGCCCTGGCTCTTTCATTCAATTCCCGTTATCTGTTTTTCTGCCGCAACTTCTACGATTGATTTTGTAAGACCAGCAATCCCCTGTATTTCCGACGGGATAATGATTTTGGTGGCTTTGCCGTCCGCCGCCTTGGCAAACGCTTCTAAGCTTTTTAACTGGATGACCCTCTGATCCGGCCCTGCCTCTTTGAGCATACGCAAGCCGTCCGCATTTGCCTGCTGAATTTTCAGGATCGCCTCCGCCTGTCCCTCCGCCTCACGGATCGTCGCTTCTTTTTTCGCCTCCGCGCGGAGAATGGCTGCCTGCTTCTCCGCCTCCGCGTCAAGGATCGCGGATTCTTTCTTGCCCTCTGCCACAAGGACAGTGGATTTCTTCTCACCTTCTGCGCGAAGGATCGCCTCGCGGCGCTCCCGCTCCGCTTTCATCTGTTTCTCCATCGCATCCTGAATGGCCGCCGGAGGAATGATATTTTTTAATTCCACCCGATTTACCTTGATCCCCCAGGGATCCGTTGCCACGTCTAGGGATGCCCGCATCTTGGTATTGATCGTCTCTCTGGATGTCAGCGTCTCGTCTAATTCCAGATCTCCGATGATATTACGGAGCGTGGTGGCAGTAAGATTTTCAATCGCCATGATGGGATTCTCCACGCCATACGCATACAGCTTCGGATCTGTAATCTGGAAATAGACAACGGTATCGATCTGCATCGTGACATTGTCCTTGGTGATCACCGGCTGGGGCGGAAAGTCCACGACCTGCTCCTTTAAAACAACCCTTTTGGCAACGCGGTCGATAAACGGCGCCTTAAAATGAAGTCCCACAGACCATGTGGCCAGATATCCGCCCAGGCGTTCCACGACGCACGCCTGTGCCTGCGGTACGACCTTGACGCATGACACCGCAATGATCAAGGCTAAAATGACTAAAAGCAAAATCGCTCCAAACATACTACTCTCCTCCATGACATATTTTCTTCTAAATGTTAACCACAGCGCTTTCTGCTATGACTATATAACTATATTACTATATTTATTTTCAGATTACAATGCCTGTTTTATTCAGACTCAAAAAAATGTACCCAGATTTTTTCTGGATACATTTTACATTTCTCACTGTTTTCCTAAAAAAATACATGATTGCCAATGACGACCCCCGCTATGCCGGAGCTTGCCCTGCGGAAAGAGGTCGCGCCGCCCGTATTATCCGCGCCGGCCAGCGCCTCCTGCGCCGCCTGGACACAGCTGGCTTTCGGCCCGTTTGCCGCGGTATTCGCCACAGCTCCGCTTCCTGCCGGCGTAAACTGACCGCCTTGATAGATTACGGCATGAATGCTGCCTGGATATCTTCCCGAACGAACACGGTTCATAACGACCGCTCCGACGGCTAGCTGTCCTTCATAGCACTCGTTTCCCGCCTCGCATTGGATCAGCGCCGCCAGCAGAGTCACCTCATCCACAGAGGCAGCCACGGCTGCATTCTGCACTTTCTCCGCGCCGGACGCCTGTGCCGCCTTTGCTTCTTCCTCCGCTTTCCTTGCAAGCGCGGCTTTCTCTTCTTCGATGGTAACTGCCTCGCCTAACGCAAAGTCCGTCTTTACATACTCCTCGCTCACATAGGCGGTGCCTTCCCCGTATTTCACCGGCAGCCAGCCCTCCGCGCTATCGGCATCGGTATCCACGATCAAAGTGGCACCTGTGGAAACCGCAGTCAGCACTTTCGCGTTTTCGTCCGCTTCACTCCTGACGCGCAGTCCGTCTGTCTGAATCTCCGCCTCAGTTTCCACATGTTCTGCCGCATATCGGTACGCGTGATCCCCCGTTACGCAGTAATCATTTTTTACAAATCCGCTTACATTGCCAGAGGAAATATACGTCCACGCTTCACCCTCCTCAAGGATTTCCGCCACATCGCCCTGATACAATTTACCGACGATCTCCGCTTCTGGATTTCCCTCCGCGCGGACATACAAAAATTCTTCCACGTCTGCCATCAGGCGGTTCTGCCAGACCTCTTCTTCCGGCGAAGCCTCCTGCGCAGCATTCTCCTCCGCCGCCTCTGCCTCTTCCGCTGCAGCGTCTGGCATAGCCGTCTCTGTCATTTCCTCCTGCACGGCACTGTCCGCCGCTTGCAGCTCGGCATGATCCAAGACTTCCTCCGCGGATACCGCTTCTTCCGCCTCTTGCGCGGAGGCAACGACATCCACCCTCGTCTGTTCAATCCCTGCGGAAGCTTCTTCTATTCTGTCAAAAGCCTCTGCCCTTACCTGATCCAAAGAAACAACCACGCCCGCCGTAGCGTCGGCAGGCGCCACCACAGCCGCCTGCGCAGCTTTCTCCCCTGTAACTGTGCCAGCGGTGTCAATTCCCGCACACATAACGACTAAAAAACCCGCAAGAATCGCTCCGCTAACAGCTCTTCTCCTTAAACTCATAGAAACCCTCCATCGGCGTTTACCATATTATTAAATAATATTACGCTTTTATTCCGTTTTTATTCATTTATATTACAATTATTACGGATTTGTTACAATGCGCATTGTAACACAGCGGAACCCCTTTGTCAAGCCTTTACTGAATTTAATTTTTTGTCTGTGCGGTCATTCAGTTTCTATAAACGTTTCATCAATGCCGCTCTCTCTTCTTCGTAACCCGGCTTTCCAAGTAAAGCAAACATATTTTTCTTATAGCTTTCTACCCCCGGCTGATTGAATGGGTTTACTCCCAGCAGATATCCGCTGACGCCCACCGCAAATTCAAAGAAATAGAACAATTCTCCTAAATAAAATTCATTCTGCTCCGGGATCTTTACCATTAAGTTCGGGACATTCCCATCCGTATGTGCTAAAATGGTGCCATTCATAGCGCTTTTATTCACAAAATCGATCTCTTTTCCAGCCAGATAGTTCAGGCCGTCCAAGTCCACCGGCTCCTCGTTGATCACAATCGTTTCACGGGAGTTTTCCACATTCAGCACCGTCTCAAACATGATCCTTGCGCCGTCCTGGATAAACTGCCCCATAGAATGCAGATCCGTAGTAAGGTCTACCGAAGCCGGGAATAAGCCTTTCTGGTCTTTTCCCTCGCTCTCTCCGTACAGCTGTTTCCACCATTCCGATACATAGTGCAGGCTCGGCTCATAGTTCGCCAGCACTTCAACGGATTTCCCCTTGCGCAGCAGGATATTGCGGATCGCCGCGTACTGCACGGCATCGTTTTCGGCAAACTCTTTCTCTAAGGCAAGCCTTCTCCCCTCTGCCGCGCCTTCCATCAATTGATCGATATCGGCTCCGCTGGCGGCGATCGGAAGCAGTCCCACCGCTGTCAGAACGGAAAAGCGTCCTCCCACGTCATCTGGAACGACAAAGGTTTCATATCCTTCCTCCGCGGCAAGTTTCTTCAAGGCTCCTTTCGCCTTGTCAGTGGTAGCATAAATTCTTTTCGCCGCCCCCTCTTTGCCATATTTTTTCTCGAGCATTTCTTTGAATACCCGGAATGCGATGGCCGGCTCTGTGGTAGTGCCAGACTTGGAAATAATGTTTACGGAAAAGTCCCTGTCGCCTATCACGTCAACCAGCCCTTTCAGGTAAGATGCGCTGATGCTGTTTCCCGCATAATAAATCTCCGGCGTCTTGCGCACTTCCCTGGAAAGGTTGTTGTAAAAACCGTGCCTCAGAAACTCGATAGCCGCACGGGCGCCAAGGTAAGAGCCGCCGATCCCGATCACCACCAGCACTTCGGAATCAGACTGGATTTTCTTTGCGGCCTCCTTAATTCTTGCAAACTCTTCTTTGTCATAGTCCACCGGCAGATCGATCCAGCCAAGAAAATCATTTCCCGCGCCGTTTCCCGCCGTCAGAACCTCTTTTGCGTCAGCGGCCAATTTGCTCATGTAAGATACTTCCTCTTCGCTGATAAAACCAGCGGCTTTTGAATAATCAAATGATACTTTTCCCATTCTCTGCACTCCTTTATCCTTATGCTTACTATTTAGTACTTACTTTTTAGTACTTACTTTATGGAATATTTTATCAAACCTGTTTTCGGATATCAAGCCGTTTAAGGAAAAACCTCACCCAAAACAGCGTCAAGGAGTTTTTCCTGCTCCTTGGCAGCCGCTTCCGCCGCAAGCGCCTCCTGCCTGTGTTCCTCCACTTCCTGTTCCTCCGGCAGCGCCTCAAAACGCACTGCTTCCGCCGCTTCCTCCGTCTTGTAAAGCCCCGTTTCTATTTTTTTTAGCTTATGTAGCGTGACGCCTGTGATGGCAATGGTCATAGCACTGAGCGCTATGCACATCATATCGCCATACCTGGTAAAAATGATGATGATCTGTTCCACACACATTCCCTCTCTTTTCTCAGGGCTATGCTTGTCCGGCCCTGTTTTCCCCCTCATTATAGAAGCAACTCTGGCGTTTGAAAAGGTTTAGCGCATGAAATTCGGTCGCAACTTACGACATTTTGCGCACATCCGGTATTTTGCCCACTCCGGCAATTTCGCATGTCCGGCATTTTCCCATAGGCATCCTTATATTTCCAATTTTGTAAGTCTTTTCTTGACTTTTGAGCATAAGGGTATTATAACTAGGGAAGTGAAGGCTTGCAGTGATCGATTCAAACATCACACTTGATCGCGTATGTTCTGATGCTTCCAGCCGGATGGCGGCAAGAGCTTTTTACGCACGGAACAGATACCACTCTTCCAGGAAAGGAATCATGCTATGAAAAAAATTGTAATGACCGGAGGCGGTACGGCAGGACATGTGACGCCAAACATTGCATTGATGCCCGCTTTGCGCAATGAGGGGTTTGAGATCTCCTACATTGGCTCATACGAAGGAATCGAAAAACGCCTGATCGAGGAACAGGGCGTACCCTATTATGGTATTTCCTCTGGAAAATTAAGGCGTTATTTTGACCTGAAGAATTTTTCAGATCCTCTGAAAGTGTTAAAAGGCTATTCGCAATCGGTACATCTGTTAAAGATGCTGAAACCAGATGTGGTATTTTCCAAGGGAGGCTTTGTGTCCGTTCCTGTCGTACTGGCAGCAAAACATTGCAGGATCCCTGCTGTCATCCACGAATCTGACCTGACTCCGGGTCTGGCAAACAGGCTCGCGATCCCGGGCGCAGCCAAAGTGTGCTGCAATTTCCCGGAAACCTTAAATTACCTTCCCAAGGAAAAAGCGGTTTTGACCGGCTCGCCGATCCGGCAGGAATTATTAAAGGGAAATGTAAATCACGCTTTCTCTCTGTGCCGCTTTTCTGACCGCACAAAACCCGTGATATTGATCATCGGCGGAAGCAGCGGCTCCCATGCCATCAATACCGTTATCCGCGGCCTGCTGCCGGAACTTATAAAATCTTACAATATCATCCATCTTTGCGGGAAAGGAAATCTTGACAACACGCTGTATGGCGTTTCCGGTTATGCACAGTTTGAATATGCCAATCAGGAGCTGTCTGATATGTTGGCGCTCTCCGATCTGGTGATTTCCCGCGCCGGGGCTAATGCCATCTGCGAACTTCTGGCGCTAAGGAAACCGAACATCCTTATCCCCCTGCCTGCAAAATCCAGCCGCGGAGATCAGATATTAAATGCAAATTCATTTCGCTCACAGGGATTTAGCTATGTGCTGGAAGAAAGCAAGCTGACGAATACCGCGCTCCTGGAAGCGATCGAATATGTCCTTCAGAAAAAAGGGGATTACATAAAAGCAATGCAGCACAGCAGCGGCAGCAATTCTATAGATATCATTGTCGGACTGCTCTTAAAGATTTCCAGATAAAAGCTTGGAAAGAACCCGCCGGCAATCGGAATACGGTTTTCCTATCCTTTCGCCGGCGCGCCTTTTTGTTACAGCTTTAAGGAGTCGCAGATCTCCCGCATCTCTTCCGGTGAAAAATTCTCATGATTCCACCTTAAAATATCATTGTTTTTCGCGTCTTTGTACCGGGGGATCAGGTGCATGTGAAAATGGAATACCGTCTGCCCCGCTATTTCACGATTATTTTGGACTAAATTAAACCCGTCGCACGGGAGCGCTTCCGTCATATGGCAGGCTAATTTCTTCGCCAGTTTCATAGCGCGGGCTGCCACGTCTTCCTCAATATCATAGATATCCGCATAATGCGCTTTCGGAAGGATCAAGGCATGGCCCTTTGCCGCCGGACTGGCATCCAGAATAACTTGAAATTCTTCATCTTCATAAATGGTGTGGGACGGGATTTCCCCCGCGATAATCCTGCAAAAGATACAATCTGCTCCTCTCATGGCAATCCTCCTGTCTAGTGACAAATGCACATTTACATATGTCGATTTTTGTTGTATTGTTATAATTGAACTTTTTTTACAGCAATGTTAAACTATCTACTATAGTATGAATTAAGGATGGCTCTTATGTTGACAAACGAAAATTATCTACACATTTTCCATGAAATCAAAAATTCCATCACGCTGATCAGTGCTTCCTTGCAGCTAGTTGCCAAAAAGCATCCGGAAGTACAGGATTTTAATTATTGGAATGAAAGCATGTCCGAGATCGATTTCTTAAAAAACATGGTGACACAGCTCTCCTCCGCAAAATTCTGCAGCCGCCTGAACCTGACGGAGGTCGATATCTATGCGTTTATGGAGCAGATCAAGGATTCTATCCAGCTTTTATCCCGCACAGGCTTCAACTGCAGCCTTATTATGGAAGAGGATCTTCCGCTCGTCCAGATGGATGCGCAGCTATTAAAACAGGCTATCATCAACATCGTGAAAAACGCTCATGAAGCAATGAACGGAGCCGGAACCATCACGATCCAGGTACTTCTCAAAAAACAGTACCTGCATATCACCATTACAGATCACGGCGGGGGCATCGATCCCTCTTTAACAGACAGCATCTTTGAACCTTTCATTACGTCAAAAAACGGCGGATGCGGTCTTGGCCTTGTTATCACCCGGCAGATTGTCGAAGCGCACCACGGCTTCCTCACCTGCGACTCCCGCCCCGGCGACGGCTGTACGTTTTCCATCGCCCTGCCAGTCACGCAAAATGAAACATAGTATCCAGCATCCGGAGTATTTTGAAATTTCCCTTTGCCGTCATCTCTCCCGTCATGAACGCACGCTGAAATGTCATTCTCCCTTCTACGATACTGTCCATAACATCCGTGGTTAGTTTGGCATAAATATCTATATTTTCTTCCTGGCCATAGTGAATTTCCAGCACGCTTTGCTTTACTTCAACAAACAGGGGTTTTTTCTTTCCCTCAAGCAAAAAGAGATATCTGGCGTGAAAGCCTTCCTGGGGCACGAAATGCGTTTTCAGCGCTTCGATATAGTCTTCCTCGTTTTCCCGCCCTGCCCTTCCAAGCATATTTTTAAACATGGAAGCCAGTTCCTGGATGTCTTCTTTTTGCTTTTTTACATAGCTGTCGTCAGATACATATTTGGACAGCTGCTCGCTCTCCTGAGGTGTGAGTTCCATTTGCGGCGTCCGCAGGATCGTCCGCTTGATCGCCTGATTGCTGGTCGGCAGGCTTTTCATCTTCTGCGAAATGGTCCGGTAGAGGTTTTCCGCTTTTTTTTCGATCAGCACCGTGTACTCTTTATTCATCTCAAAGGTGACAAGGTCTTCTACATAACCGCAGAGCCCGGGACAGGGCAGTCCTCCCAATATCTCCCACGCATTGGCTAGCGCAAGCTCACCCTCCCGCTCCCCATAGGTAGTAGACATAACGATAGGCTGCATATAAGTAGTTTTTATCTTTTCTTTGTCCCCGTACAGCCAGCAGGCATCTAAAAACTGCTGCATATAACCGCCGATCCCAAGCCATTCCACGGTAGTCGCGAGAATGATCCCGTTCACATCGCTTTTCATCGTCTGGGGAAGCGTGGCAATTTCATTTTTGTGTTCATAAATATTGATGCGTTCCACATTGACGCGCAATTCCCGCAGCACATCTTCCATTTTATTCAGTACATACAAGGTAGGATCGTCTAACAGTCCTCTTCCGCCATAATAAATGTTTATTTTCATGTTTCCCTCACTCCGCCGCCGTCAGGCGGTCTTTTCATAAAAAGGAATTTGTGCGGCCGCCAGAAATCACTGATTTCCAAATCGCAGCTGCGCGAGCCATTGCTTTCAGTATATAAATTTTTCGACTCAAAATCAACATTTTTGGGATTTTCTGTGATAGAAAATCGCGGCTGCCGCAAATCCTGTCACCATCCCCCCGATATGGCTCCAATTATCCACTCCCATCGTAGAAAACCCATAATAAAGGCTTAACATCAGCATGAAGATCAATCCTCTGACCGTCAGTCCCTCAAAACGGCCTCTGTGCCAGAGAACGGCCCACAGCAAGCCTCCGATAGTCCCGAAAACAGCCCCGGATGCTCCCGCCGAAACCGCATAGCTTCCGCTGTAAATCATCATTAGATAAGAGAGAAGTCCTCCCCCGAGGCCGGAGAGCAGATAGATAAGCAGCAGGCGCATATGTCCCACTGCGCGCTCCAGCCTTGACCCTACACAGCAGAAAATCACCATATTGTTCAAAAGATGATCCAGTCCAAAATGAAGGAACATGGCGGTAAAAAGCCGCCACCACTGATGCTGATGCGCAAGGAAGTCCGGGTAGATGCCGCCATGAGCGGCAATGAAAGAAGCGTCTCTGGGATCTCCCGCAAGCTCCAATGCCGCGTATACGGCTGTGTTGGCCGCTGCAATCGCTATCGTGGCAAGGGGCAGCTTTTTGATCTCCAGTTTAAGGACGCTCCTATCTGTCCTCTGGCATTCCGCCTCTATCGCAGCCCTTAATCCAAAAAACTCCCCGGGCTGATTCTCATAGATCAAAAGGCGCTGTTCTTCTTCCAGATATGCCCAGACATTCTTTTCGGCAGCGCAGATCTGCCTCACCGCCTCCTGCCGCCCTCCCAAAAGCAGTGTCAGGCATTCAACATGGTACACCGCAAATCCCTCGGGAAAATCGGCAAGGCGGCCATTGGGATGATAAAATAAATCCATCACTCTGTTTACAATGTCCCGATGCTCCTCAGGCGTCATGTCCCTGTGCGCGAGATCCACTGCCACTACCACATGAAAGCCCTCCTGCCAATATTTGTAGAAAACGCCTGTATTTTCGGGTGATATCCGGCAAAAACGGTATCCTTTTCCCCTCATAAACTGCTCCAGTCTGCTCCTCATCGCTCCCGCCCCGTTTTTTTGTATTCTTAATGCGCGAAGGCACTCTGCTGCCTTTTTGCATCTGCAGCCATATCCTAATTATAAAGATTCTGCCTTAAGAATGCAAACATCCACGCCCTATTTTCTTAAAGAAACCGAAATTTCTCATCGGCAAACATGACGGTTTCGTTATATTGCAGGCTCATTTTGACCCGGCAGTTCAATAATTCCCCTCCTACAAAGGTTCCATTGGAGGAATTCAAATCCTCAATAAAATAAACATCCTCTTTCCTTGTAATCTTTGCATGCCTTCTGCTGATGGTATCCTTGAGAATCCTCCCGCCGCAAGCCGCGTCGCTTCCGATGATGTACGCGCTCCCTTCGATTTTCATATCCGCGCAGTCCCCGTCCCCCTCATATTTTAAGATCCCCTGCGGCTTATGGCTGATCTCAGACAGCAGTACTGTGGGACGCGGCTTCCTTGCTTCGTTCTCTTCCTCCGGCTCAAACACAAACTCTTCTTCCTGCGGTTTTTTCTTTGTAAATTTTTGCAGGATATCCTCTCTTTTCCCGGCAAAACTCTTTTGCATCCGGTCGAGAAATGTGCCTCCCTTTCTTTTTTCTTCTTTTCTTTTTTCTTCTTTTCTTTTTCCCCCTTTCATTTGTTCCCCTTTTTTTCGGCTTTTTTTCGGCGCTATCCGCCAGCCTGCCGTCAGGATCTTCTGCTCCTCTCTTTTTTCGTTTACAAAGTCAAGCGGCAGCTCCTCCTCTTCCCGGAAAGCTTCTGTCCTTTCGCTTTGAAGATTTCCTGCCGATAATAACCGCGGGATCTCTTTCATGGAATACGCGCCCCGGGCAGTCTCTTCAAACAGGCGGTATCCGGCTTCTACCGCGGCTGGATCCTTATGGTTTAGCTTTTTCAAAAGATACTGCATAAATTCATGAAAGGATTCTTCGATCGCCCTTTGATGTCCCAAACAGCAGCATACCTTGATGTCCTCCTTGGCATGATCTAGGAAAATACATTCCGGTTTCAGCAATATGGCATCTGGCGGCAGCAATAGCCTTTCCAATTGCTCTGCCGCCGCTAAGACTGCCCCGCAGATCCGCCGGAGCATCTCATAATCCACTTCTCCGGTATCCAGCCATACATCCAGCGCCTGCCTGCCCGTAATATCATACCACAAAACTTCTTCCCCATTCTCACAGACGTAATCCGGCGCTATCACCCCCTCCGGCGGATTGCAGAGCAGCATTTTCCGCTCCCATTCCGCCCCCTTGTTTGTGTGTCTTATCACCATTCGGCTTCCATTTAGATTTCTTGAATAGCTAATTTCCATGTTCTATTATATCCCCTATATTTTCTTTCCGATAAAACAGTTTCAGCACATCTATCTGTTCCTCTGCCTGTATCTGCGCCACGGTTTCTTCCGCCTCTGTATAAAACTGAATGCCTGCGCGCATTGCAAATAAGTACAGGCCGATCAATAATGGGATGTAAATCGATGCCTCCACTGTAACGGAAGCCTTCCACTCCCTGTCTTTCATATCAGAACATACAAATACCCCGCAAGCAGAAACGGAATAAAGGGTATTTGATACCTCCTCCCTTTCCTTTTGATTACGATAAAAAACAATGCCGCTATTTCTAACAAACACAAGGAAACGAGAAGCAGCTCCAGATTTGCAGCAAATCCCAGGAAAATACCGCTGACCATCAGCATCGCCCCATCTCCGTATCCTATTTTTTCCCGAGTGGCAAACCCGCAGAGTAACAGCACCGCTCCAATTGCCGCTCCGAGCAGCATATCCACCGTCCCCGGCTCCCTGCTGCACAAATGGCACAACAAGCCGACAATGCCGGATGCAAGCAGTAGATATATGGAAATCTTTTTTTTCTTCCAGTCTTGGTAGGCAAAGACGCCAAGCAAACCTAATAAAATCATTTTTTGTCCCATATGAAATATTACGCCTTTCTGTCGTATGCAAATATTTTTTACTCCGCTAGGAACGCTTCCTTTCCCCATTTTCATTGCCGCATCTGCTGCAGGGCCGCCTTGTTCCCACGTCGGATAGCTTTATCATGAAAACACTTCTCTTGATCCCCCCGCACGCGAGATCATAGTGATACCGGTTTCCCGTGTCGGTGATATACACGGCGGCTTTTTCTTTCTTTTTTTTCGCGCACTGCTCACAGGCTTTGTACCTCTCTCCATTTTCGTTTCTCTGGCTGCCTACTTCCGACATATTTACGCTTCTGACCGTCAGCTTTAAATGCGTGCATTCCCGCACCCGGTGATACACATTGCCTGTTTTCGCAACATAAACCCAGATTTCCCCCTCCTCTTCATAGGTCTCTCCTTTCCAGCCCGTCCATTTCCGGCAGACAACATGCCTGGCAATTTTAACGCTTTTCCGTCCCGGCAGGCTGACCGGCAGCTTCATCTGAAATACAGCGCGGATATCTATAAAATCCCCCTTGCATTCCGTGCCGCTCAACCGGATCCCTGCCGCGCCGCCGGCAATATGCCCCGCCACTTCCCCGCTGTTTTTCAGCTTTTCCATCACAGAAAGTTTCAAAAGTCCCAGACTGACAGCTCCCCCGTTGCTTTCGCTTTTCCCGGATCCATATACCGCCAGCGTCTGACCCGCGTCTGCCATCGCCTTTTCTATCTGGAGCTCCGCCTGCATGACCCGAAAGAAAAAAAGGATACTGACAAAAAAACATGCAAGCATCGGAAATACCACGGCAGCCTCCAGGGTATATACCCCCTTAAGGCAGGTGCATCGCGGTGTCCCCTTGCTTTTGATTGCACTATGTAACATAATTGTAATGACAACTCCAGGGAGAGATTTTTCATCATCTTTTTTTGTTATTTTATTTTGTAATCTATGAGACACCGCGATACGCCTGCCTTTCTTTCATTCCAGATAACTAAAGTCTCTTGTTTTCTGAAATTGCAATTCCTCCGGAAATCTTTTTCCGATCACTGAAAGCCGCCCAAACAGAGGAGCCGCCTGATACTCTATGGAGCAGGAAAGCTCACAGACCATATGATCCATGCGGATCTGCTCATATCCCTCTATTTTCCGGACGCTCTGCTCCATCATATCCATTGTGCGGCAGGCCAGCTTTTTTGCCTCCATGGCGAACAGAAACTGCTTTAGATACTCTTCATAAGTGAGGCCGTTTTCACAATTTTTTGCTTTTCCGCCATTACTGATAGCCTCTAAAAGATCTTCCGTATCCGCAGTCCACTGCGCGCCATTTTTGATCAATGCGATCTTGTCCCCGCGCAAAAGGGCGCGGACATCCAAAAGGCTTTCCACATAGGCCCATGCGGCCACAATGCCGCATTGCACCACCTTGATAATGACCGGATTTCCGGTAAAGCCCGCCAATAGCTCCGCTAACAGCCAGGCCTCGTTCCGTTTCTCCCTGTCCTTGATGATATAAGCGACATTGGCAGCTTCCCGCAGCCACAGCAGCCTGTTTACCGTTCCTTCCAAGTTGGATTTATCTGTATGCCCGCCACACAAAAGGTATTCCAGCTCATAGGAGAGCGCGCCCGTTTCTTTGGGATTCCGGTAATTGGAAAAGTACTTTTCTATATATTCCGCAATCAGCACGCGCTCATACCAGTCTATGGTTTTTGCGGCTGCTTTCGTTCCTTTTTCCAGATCCCTCTTTAATATGGTTTCCTGCGCGTTTATCTCTTTTTCGGAAAGCGCGGACACGTCCCCCGCCACCATGCCTAGGACCGCGTTTTCCTTTAATTCCAAAACGATTTCCAGGGGATTCTGCCGCGGCTCTTCCTGTGCCGCGGGAGGGTCAGGAACTGTTTCTCCGCCGCTTTCTTCCGCGGCGGGAGGGCCGGGAGCTGTTTCTCCGCTGCTTTCTTCTCCCTCTGGATCTTCCTCTTTCTTTTCCTCCTGCGCCTTTATCTGCTCCTTAAGCATTGTATCCGCGGCTTCCACGCTGTATTCGTTTTCATCGTTCTGTTCCACTTCTTTGCCGTCTTGGTATTTCTGATAGATTTCTTCTGCCGCTTCTCTCGTTAAATTGTTTTTCATATAAGCGGCAATGCATGACAGGAATACGCTGCCGCCGCCGTCTGTGGCCAGCTGGTATTCTAAGACCTCCGCGTTCCGCAGAGAAAGAGGATACATACTGATGCCGGATGTTTGTTTCAGATCGAGATTTTCTGAAACCCTCTGGCAAAGAACCTGAGCGATTTTTTCAGCAGAAAAATCTTCCCCGCCATAAGCGCCGTCGAGGAATAAAAGCCGGTAATCCTCCCAAAACGGGGACTGGTATTCCGCAAAAACAGAATTGACCCCTATCTCAGAAACCAGGTCCGCGCAGGCATTTAATCCCTGCACTCTCGCCCCCTCTAACAGCACAAAAAGGAACGATGCCGCTAACAGCATAGATAATGCCGCAAATACTGTTATGCTGCCTTTTAATCTCATCACAGCTTTTTCCAGTTTTTTTCTATCGTGCCAAATATATTGTTTATCAATGATGTCATTTTGTCCTTAAAAATAACAACCAGTCCGATTAAGACTACCAAGATCAGAATGATCTCCACCACGCCGATGCCATCTTCTTCCAATAAAAACTCTCTGATTCCCCTCATATTTTCCTCCGTTTTCTTACTTTTATATTTTTGTTTTTTCCTTACAGCTGGAAAGAAAGCAGTGCCGGAACTAACAGCAGCACCATAACCATGCCAAGCATCATTATCATGGGGACCAGCAGCTTTGTGCCCGCTTTTTCCCCATACTTTTTTGCAATGCTTTTTCGTTCCTCAAAAGCCTCCTCCACCTCTGCTTCCAGCAGATCCAGCAATCCCTTATTGCCCTTTTGCAGGTTTTGGGAGAGCGTATTTCCCAACTTCCGGTAGCAGGGGACGCCGCAGCGTTCTCCAAACCGCTCATATGCCCGCCCCTCTCCGATTCCTCCCTCCACTTCATGACAGGTGCAGAGCATCTCTTCACAGGAAATCCGCTCCAAAACAGCATTGTCCTGCCGCTTTGCCTCGTATTCCAGCGCGATTTTCTTCCATGCGCCAAACAGGGTCATGCCCGCCCCCATCAGGAGAACGAGCTTGCTTATCATATCAGGATATTCCATAAGGAGCTGTTCTTTCCTCTTTTTCTGCATCTCCTGCCTATTAGATGTTCCGGCGAGAGGAATCGCCCCTGCTGCCGCAATCCCCAGCAACAGTAACTTTTCCGGCAGATACTCCTTTTTCCTTTTCCACTGGAGCTTCTGCCCATGCAGTGTTTCGGGCAGCGCCACAGAATCCTCTCCCCGCTCCGTTTCCTGCGCGGAGAGATACTCCCCTATCTCCTTTAGGAGCTGCTCTCTCTCGTCTAACGCCAAGGGTTTCACGAGAAAAGGAAATTCATAGCTGCATCCCGAGTCTCCGCAGGTCAGCTCCGCGCTTGCCTGTATCAGCGTTCCCTGCTCCGGCAGATCTCCGGCGATGATTTCCCCCTCATAATTTACCACATCAGGATTGTCAAAGTACCATGCAGCGTCTACGAAGCCATCCTGATAGCTCTCTCGAATGACTACTTTTTTGCAGACATTATCCATTGAGGTATTTTCTCCCAAAAATTCCCGATCGATTTCCTTTTTGGCCAGATCCAGCATCCGCTGCTCTTCCTCTGGCGTCAGCACTTGCTCTGGAACGGTTATGTCATACTCATATTTTTCCAGCAGCGTTCCGGCATCCAGCTGTAACTGTTCCTCATAGCTGCCCTCTCCCGCCGCATTGCGCGGAAGGGAGTGTTCCCCTTGGCCGCCCCGTTCCCCTGACATTCCCGCCGCTACCCCGAATCCCGCCATGACGGTTAGTATCAATAGCATTTTCTTTTGATTTTCCGACAGTTTTTTTCTCCATGCCAGCCGCAAAAGCACTGCGGCTGCAGCTGCGATTCCGCATAAAACCACGATCTCCCCCCTCTACACCCGGATATCCAAGATTTTTTCAGACAATCTCAATGCCGCTCCGTAAAAGCCCAGGGCGAGCGTCATGACGCATACGCCAAAGGGACTCCCATAAAGCATCTGCAAAAACTCCTTTGAGGTAATATTCATATAGGCCAGGATAAACAGCGGCATGACACTCATAATCCTTCCCTCCAGTTTCTTTCCGGCAAGCACTGTGCCGATCTCCCGCTCCACCTCGATTTTGCCCCTGATGCGGGAGACAGACGTTCGGATGATCTTTGCAAAATTTCCCCCGCTGCGCTTTGCGAAAGCAAATACTTCCGCAAAACTCTCTATATCCTCACATCCGCTGCGCCCCGCAAACTCCATCAGTTTTTTCTCAATCGGTTCATTCATTCCCATTTCCAGATTCATCTGATGCCACTCCTTTGTCATCCACGCATCGGGACCATGAAGCTTCCGCAGCTCTTTTTCCGCCTCTCTCCACGCATTTTCTACGGAATAGCCTGCTAGAAGCGCTGCGGAAACCGCCTGTATGCCATCTTTAAACTGATATAGCAGTTCCTGCTGCCGTTTCTTTTTACAGCTTTCCACATAAGCCCTGCGGCAGAAGAGCGCTACCGGAAACAGAAGCAGCATGCCATACCATGACTGATAAAACAGCCAGGAGAGCGCTGCCGCAATGCCCGCACTTGCCCCGAACCATTTAAGATTGTCCGCTCTGTTGCAATGATAGCTCCGGTAATCCATCTGCCCCTCCCAATTGTTCTTCGGTAAAACCCGCGCGGATCCCTTTCTCCCGGTGGAGCAAGCCTCCGGTCCGCACCAGCTTTCCGCAAACGTTTCCTTTTTCTTCTCCTTTTTCCACAAAACGGAATAATTCGTTCAGACGGATCTCTCCGTCCCCGATTCCCGCTATTTCAGCAATCGTTACTACTTTCCGGCTTTTATCCCTCAGCCGTCCCAGATGCACCAGAATATCTATTCCAGAGGCAATCTGGCTGCGGATGGCCGGCAGCGGCAGTTCCATGCCCATCAGCACCATTGTCTCCATACGGCTTAACATATCCCTGCAGGAATTTGCGTGGCCGGTGGATAAGCTCCCGTCATGCCCCGTGTTCATCGCCTGCAGCATATCAAGCGCTTCCTCTCCCCGGCACTCCCCAACGATGATCCTCTCGGGGCGCATCCTTAAGGCTGTCCGTATCAGGTCGCGGATCGTGATCGGCTTCACTCCCTCGGTGTTGGCGTTTCTTGTCTCCAAGCGCACCAGGTTAGGCTTGTCTACTAACTGCAATTCCGCCGAATCCTCAATCGTTATGATCCTCTCTTCCTTTGGAATGTACTGGGAGAGGGCATTTAAAAAAGTGGTTTTCCCGGAGCCCGTCCCGCCGGAAACAAAAATGTTATATCCGGCTTTCACTGCTATTTCCAAAAAGCCCGCCGCTTCCGCAGAAAGAGAGCCGATGCGGATCAGATCCTCCATCCGCAGCGGCTGGCGCGGAAACTTCCGGATGGAAACCGCAGATCCGTCAATGGAAATGGGTTCCAGCACGATATTGACCCTGGATCCATCGGGCAGCCTTGTGTCCACAATGGGGGAGGCCTCATTGACCATGCGGTTGTTATTCCCCGCCATCTGCTGTATCACGTCATTTAATTTCTGTCTGGAAGAAAAGCTGCAGTTTGCTTCCGTCAGCTTTCCCTCTTTTTCATAAAAAATATGCTCTGCTCCATTCACCATGATCTCTGTCACCTCAGGATCCTCTAGCAATTCCTGTATTGCATCGAGTTTTCTCATGGAATTAAAAAGATGTTTCTCAAGGAGCCCGCGCTCTTTCAGGGTTATGATATGCGTGCGGGAATAGCGCTCTACCTGTGTTTCTATCAGAAGATAAATTTCCTCATCTGTTAATTCTCTCGTTAGGTCCATTTCCGCTAAAATCTGTTCCTTTAGCTCATTAAAATCCGTTTCATTCACGTTCCCTCAATCCTCCCGACAGATAATTCCTCACATAATCCCCAAATTCGCTCCACAAAAGCTGCTCTAATACGCTGCCGCCTCCCCGTATCCCCTTAGCCGAAAAGGGCAGCTCCACCCTGTGGAGTTTTTCCAGAAGTGTTCCATGTTCTTTCTTGTCCAGATAGCAAAAAAATTCATTTGCCTGCTCTTGATAAAAATATCCGGTTTTTAAAATGCAATAGATGCTGCTGCAGATGCCCAGCATTTGCGCTAAAGACCTCACGCCTGCCCCGAAGTCAATGATCACTGTCTCATATCCTGTTTCTTTCTTCACAAACTCCAGCAGCGCTAAAAAATCCTCTTCCGTAACTTCCTCCAGCTGCTCCGGGTTTAAAAACGGGGGAATAAAGGAAAAACGCTCTGTGTCGTAAACACTCCGCAGAAAATCCTCTGCGGTGAGCTTTCCTTTCCGCAGCCGCAGCGCCACATCACCCATATCATGCTCTCCAAAAAAGCCAAATGTCTTAAGAAAGCCGGAAAACTGCATATAATTTACATATAATACCCTTCTGTTTTCCGATAAAATGGCGGCTGAGAGAACGGAAAACGGTACCTGCATCTCATGATTCACCGGTGAATAGACCCCGATCACTTCCAGATCCGATGGAACGCCTTCTAAAAAATCCCCTCTGCCCCCTCCCGCCAAAACCTGTATCTCATGCAAGATGATATCCGCTGGCTGGTATTTGAAGAGAGTCCTGACGCCTGACGCATCCCCTGCCGCTATCCGTTCCTCCCTTTCTTCCGTCAAGCAGAGCATGGGAACTCCCGCTTCTTGCAATTCTTCTTCCATCGGAGCGCATCCATTTCCGGCGACAAGAATGTCAAAGTTCTGTTTTTGGACGGTTTCCAGAAACAGCTCCGGCTTTTCAAAGGCATAGATCGCCATTTCCTTGGCCTTATGCTCCATCAAGTAAGCGACAAATCTGCTGCGGTACAGTTCGTCCGCATCACAGAATGCCACAGTCAGTTTATCCAATGGCACACCCCCAGACTATGATAAAATATCCCAATAAAATCGCTGCTGAAAAATGGATCAGAGTGATTGTTCCGAGCTGATACCCCGTTGTTTTCACGCGATACAGCAGTTTTCCGAATCCGATTACCGCCGCCGCTAAAAATGCAGCCAGAATCACATAGAGCAATTGCCTTGTATCCAGAAAACCTCCTGCAACGGAAAACAATTTGATATCTCCTGCGCCGATCCCGCGCACCTGAAATAAAAGAAATAATAAGATAACCGGAATAGAAATGTTCACTAGAAAATGAACCAGTCCTGCATATCCCCCCTGAAGCAGCTGACATGCAAGTCCCCAAAAAAGTCCGGAAACAATCAGCCGGTTACTGATCTTCTCGTTTCCGAAATCCATCACCACCGCCATCGTCAGATGGGTCAGCAATGTAAGATGTATGACGTTCCCAATTCATCACCTCTTTCGTTTGTTTGTGAATCGGATTATAACAGCCTCTCCGCCATTTGTCCAGTCCTTTTTGCAAAATTTACTATTTTTGTAAATTATTCACAATAGCTGTGTAAACAAAATGCCGTACAGAACCGCAAAGCCTCCAAGCCCAAGACTCCCCACTGTCAGTAGGCTGACCGGATTTAGCCCCGCCGCCACTGCAATCCCCTGGGCAGCAAGGAAATCATTTGTGAAGATGATGCCGATCGCTCCCAATACCGTGCGCACAATGAAATTCCACAGCAGCTGTGACCTCTGCTTTACGAGCGCTATCCCCAGCACCACCGCCAGCACTCCCGCGATAATTCCAAAAGCCGTTATGTTTTCCATAGTCTCTCCTACCGGAACCAGCGTATCTGCCGCAAGTTCCGCCTGTCTTTCTTTCTCTCTCCTAATTTATTCAAATTCATGCGGTTTATGATAAATAACT
>CAZAMD010000014.1:0-5716 GCA_964486485.1 uncultured Roseburia sp.
GACGCATCTTATACCGAACATATGCTGTTGCTTACGCTGCTTTCTGTGAATCAGACAACCTTTATGCGCCGAATCCAGAATCTGATTCAGATGGAAGCGGCAGCGAACAGCCAAGCCTTTGATCTGGACAAGGCATACACCTATATTTACTCGGATGTGAAATATACGTTAAACCCAATGTTCAACATAGATAGTTTGACAAAAAACGGATTGTTTACTGCAACAAGACGACAATATTCGGGATATTAAAATCAAGAGGAGGCTCCGATGGAAAATCAAGAAAGGCAGCGCGGCTCAGTGACGCTTGAAACCAGCATTGTCCTGCCCATATTTCTTTTTCTTTTCTTATCCATATATGGATTGTTTATCGTGATCGAAGCGCAAAATCAGATGACGCATGTGCTTGTACAGTCAACAAAAAGTCTGTCATTGGACGCCTACCTTACGGACAACGTTGAATCGGCGGCAAAAGCAAAAACGGAATTTTGGGGTGGCTTATCAGACATGGTTTTGGATATTGTCCGATTGGACAATAACGAATATTTTTCTTCTCAAACGGACTGGTATGGGTTTGAGGATGGAAACCCGAGTATTGCGAAAAAGCGATTTATTGGCTATTTGGCCGGCGGTGACGAGGAGGCCGCGGAAGAAAAGCTGAAAGCGATGGGCATTGTTGGAGGACTTGATGGCGTTACCTTTAAAACAAAAGCTGATGGGGAAATCCTTGAGGTCACGATCAAGTATGAGATCCAATATTGGTTTGACTTTTTTGGAATGGGAAAAATTCCCATGGAGCAGACCATAAAATCACGATTGTGGATGTAGAGATAAAGCGGGGACTGTATCGTCAATGATCAACGAGAGGGAAGAGTATCAGTTATGAGAGATTTATATTACGAAAAACAGGGGAACAGTACATACCTTGTATATGACGTCAAGGAAGAGGATTCGATAGACAGCATGAGCCTTGGAATGCTTACAAATAATAATATTCATGGGCTGGCACAGACATTATATACGCAGATGAACAGCCGGAAATTTATCAAGTTCAATGTCTCTGCAAAGGTTTCTGCAGCACAGTTCTTTGCAGGTGCGGTGAACAGGAAACGCCTGTTAGGCATTTTTTCCGGTATTGTGAATGCAATGCTGGCAGCAGAAGATTATATGCTAGATCCCGCCTCGGTCATTATGGATCTGGAGTACATATTCACCGATGTATCTACCTGTGAAACGGATCTGATCTGCATTCCCGTAGTCCATGCAGAGACGGATCAGCCTGACTTGGGCATGTTTTTTCGTAACATAATGTTCAACACTCAGTTCGATCAAACTGAAAACTGTGATCATGTAGCAAAAATTATAAATTATCTGAATGGAACGCCGCTTTTTTCGCTTACTGATTTCAAAAACGTGCTAGAGGAAATACAGGGGGAAAAAGAACAGCCGGCTATAAGAGCGGAACAGAGCGGAACAAAGATGTCATTAGATGCAAAGCAGCCTAAAAAGCATTCGGAAGCTGCGCGGGTCCGATCTGATCCGTATTCTAGGACAAGAGTATCTCCTGACCATTCTTTGGCAGAAAGCATGAAGATTCCTCCTGCTCAAAAGAAGACCATTCCTGAAACGCAGACGGGAGATGCTTCTAAAAGCACAGAGTCTGAAATCAGTTTCTTTTATCTTATGCAGCATTACAACAAAGAAAACGCGGCGGCATACAAAGCGCAAAAGGAAGCCAGAAAACGCGCTTCCGCAGCAAGAAAAGGAAAGGGGGAGGCTCTAAAGATTCCGGATAAAAAGACACAGGCGGCGGAGCAGCCATCAGATGAATTTGGTTTCGCTGTTCCTGGACTGACACACTCCGCAGAGCAAGTCAGTTCACAGGTTGCGGAGCAGAAAATTACGACGCCGGCGCAGCGTCCTGCTTATGCTGCGAGACAAGAGCCTCAGAATGATGGCGCTGACTTTGGAGAAACTACCATCTTAATTGAAGCGACGACAGAAGGAACGACTTTGTTAATTTCTGCAGATGTGCCTGAACGAAAGATAGCGCCTTATCTTATCCGTAAAAAGAACAATGAGAAGATTTCTTTAAATAAACCGGTATTCCGTGTCGGCAAGGAGAAAAGCTATGTGGATTGCTTTATCAGTGATAATGCAGCCATCAGCCGCAGCCATGCTAATTTTATCACCAGAGATGGGGAATATTTTGTTGTAGATACTAACTCCACAAACCACACTTTTGTAAACGGATTCAGGATCCAGAGCAATGTCGAGACAGCAATATCGCATGGAGATACTATCCGCCTCGCAAATGAAGACTTTGAGTTTAAACTTTATTGAGAGGTATAGAGAGGGAATGCGCTAGGCAGGGAGTTTCGCACAGCATTGGTGCGCGGCCATATGCTGCCCGGCGTTCTTCAGGGCAAGTCTGCAATCCGGTACCGGATATGCTTCTTGCCCTGTTTTGCCGGAATGCCTACAGAGCGGTTTCTTTTAAACATCTCCCACTGCGTTGCGTTTTATATGGGCAAGCGCCGTTGACACTGCCGGAATGCTGATAATGATGAGAGTCACGATCATTTCCGGAAGAAGATAGGAAGCCTGATAAGCGACAGAGTAGAGGATGGGATTCATTCCCTCCGGCGCATAAGAGGCAAAAAATACAATTCCAGAAATGGAAGCAAAGATAAATCTGCCGATAACGCCCACCACATATCCGATCTGAAGTCCCCGCTTTTTCTTATAGAAGAAGCCGGCAAGGCCTAAAGCGCCAAAAGCGCAGGGGTAATCCAAGAGCATCTGCGGAATCGTATAGAAAATCGGTTCTATGACAAATTGCACCAGCCCATAGGCAACCGCGGTCATGATCCCCACATAAGGCCCGTACCAGTAAGCGATCATCACGATAAAGAGCATAGAGATCAGGGTGACGGAACCGCCCATAGGCATCTCAAACAGTTTTATCATAGAACATACCACTGCGAGGGCAATGGCTACTGCCGAGTATACAAGCTGCTTAGTCGTCAAGGCAGCCTTTTTTTGTGTGTTCCGGTTGCGGAAAAAGGCGGCAGCGATCAAAAGCAGGATGCTGATCACAACAATCAGAATGATCCCGACGCTAGTCAGGTGGACAGAACCGTCGCCCCAAGCGCCTTCCGGTGTTGCAAAAAAATTATTCATAATCAAAACCTCCATATGTATTTTTGTTAAAACTATAACAATACAGAGTGGAAAAGTCAATAGATATACACTTTTTGTCACGGAAATCAATTTTCATAAAAGACGAACTATTAAAAGTCAAGGTCTAAAATGAAATTTTTATGAATGAACTGCAGGAATGCATTTCAGATAACAAGGAGCTGAATAAAAATTTGCATACATATCTTGCCAATTTCCCCTTTTATGACTATAATAATAGGAAGTTCGACACATAAATAAATTGCCGGACAAATCTAAAAACAGGAGGTAGGATATGAGGAAGTATGTTGCAGAATTGATCGGTACGGCTGTCTTAGTGACGCTTGGATGCGGTACGGCGATGCTCGTGGGGTGTGACGCGGTAAATGGAGGAGGGTATGTTCTGACGGCGCTGGCATTTGGACTGGTGATTGTTGGAATGGCCTACAGCATTGGGAACATTTCCGGCTGCCACATCAATCCGGCAGTATCGCTCGGCGTGCTGATGAGCGGCGGAATGACCGCGAAAGATTTTGTGGGGTATGTGGTTGCGCAGTGCTTGGGCGCTCTGGCGGGAGCCGGCGTGCTGGCGGCAATCTTTACGACCGGAAGCGTGACGGATATGACGGGAGGATTTGGCTCTAACGGTCTGGCAGGGGTGAACGGAAGCGCAGTTTCCGGCCTTATCGTCGAGATTGTCCTGACCTTCATCTTCGTGCTGGCGATTTTGGGCGTGACAGATAAAAAAGCAGACCACGGCTCATTTGCGGGCATCGTGATCGGCCTTACGCTGACTCTGGTACATATTTTGGGCATTGGCCTGACCGGCACCAGCGTGAATCCGGCCAGGAGCTTTGGACCTGCGGTCGCAGCGGCTATTGCGGGGAATACAGAACCCATTGCCTGCCTGTGGATATTTATTGTCGGACCGCTTGCGGGAGCAGCGTTGGCGGCAGTAGTGTATAAAGCGCTAAAGAGCGGGGAATAGAGAGAGCGGCGGATGCGCTGACAGGATGGACAGGAATGCCGCTGGACGATTCTTCTGATGTTACAAATGCTCAGACCGATGGTGCAGACTGCTTCAGTCAGAAACCATCGGTTTTAAATTGCGCGCGTTTAAAGTTATGGCAAAGTTTCCAGAAAAAGCTAATTCCTATCTTGACAATAGGAATTAATGAGGTATAATCATTATAGCATTATATCATATCAAACCACTAGGAAATAAATAAGGGCGGTCAAAGTATGACGCTATTCTAAAATGGATAACATATATCATAATAGAAAGGAATTTCCATGTATGAGCAGATTGATTTATTTGGATAACGCAGCAACCACACAGGTATACCCGGAAGTGCTGGAGGCAATGCTTCCCTACTTCACGGAGTATTACAGCAATCCCTCGGCGGTTTACGCTTTCGCCGGCATCACGAAAAAAGCCGTGGACGAAGCGAGGGGGACGGTGGCGGATCTGATCCATGCCAGAACAGACGACATTTATTTTACCGCCGGAGGAAGCGAGTCGGACAACTGGGCGTTAAAGGCGGCGGCGGAAGCATATGCCTCCAAGGGAAAGCATATCATTACCAGCGCCATAGAACACCACGCCGTACTCCACACCTGCGCCTATCTGGAAAAGCAGGGCTGTGAGGTCACTTATGTGAATGTGGACGAAAACGGGAAGATAAAATTAGAGGAGCTAGAGGCAGCCATCCGGCCGGACACCATACTCATATCCGTTATGGCGGCCAACAATGAGATCGGAACGATACAGCCCATCGCGGAAATCGGGAAGATTGCCCGTGAGCATGGCGTTTTATTTCACACTGATGCGGTGCAGGCATTCGGGCATATCCCTCTGGATGTGGAGGCCATGAACATTGATATGCTAAGCGCCAGCGGCCACAAGATCAACGGGCCAAAGGGCGTCGGCGCCATGTATATACGGAAAGGCGTGAAAATCCGCTCTTTCATCCATGGCGGGGCGCAGGAGCGGAAACGCCGCGCCGGCACTCATAACGTACCGGGCATCGTTGGGATGGGAAAGGCGGCGCGGCTGGCAAAAGAGCACATGGATGAGAGGGGCAAAAGGGAGATCGCCTTAAGGGATCATCTCATTGAGCGGGTGCTAAAGGAGATCCCTTATGCCAGGCTAAATGGCGACAGGACTGACAGGCTTCCCAATAATGCCAATTTCTGCTTCCGCTTCATCGAGGGAGAATCCATGCTGATCCTGCTGGATCAGGCCGGCATCTGCGGCTCCAGCGGTTCCGCATGCACGTCCGGTTCCTTAGATCCGTCCCATGTGCTGCTTGCCATCGGACTGCCCCATGAGATTGCCCACGGATCCCTGCGGCTGACCCTGTCAGAGAAGAATACCCTGGAGGAGATTGATTACACCGTAGACGAACTGAAAAAAATCATTGAGCGTTTGCGGGGAATGTCGCCGCTGTATGAAGATTTTATCAAAAAACAAAATGCGTAAGCGATAAAATAAGTGATAGAAAGGGAAAGTTATCATGTATAGTGAAAAAGTAATGGA
>CAZAMD010000014.1:5816-7675 GCA_964486485.1 uncultured Roseburia sp.
GATAAAATAAGTGATAGAAAGGGAAAGTTATCATGTATAGTGAAAAAGTAATGGATCATTTTAACAATCCGAGAAACGTGGGAGAGATTGAGAATGCCAGCGGCGTGGGAACGGTAGGAAATGCCAAGTGCGGCGATATCATGCGCATGTATCTTGACATAGATGACAACGGGATCATCCAGGATGTGAAGTTTAAAACATTCGGCTGCGGCGCGGCTGTGGCGACCAGCAGCATGGCGACAGAATTGGTGAAAGGAAAAACCGTGCAGCAGGCGCTTGAGGTCACCAACAAGGCGGTCATGGAGGCATTGGACGGACTGCCTCCCGTAAAGGTACACTGTTCCCTTTTGGCCGAGGAGGCGATCCATGCGGCTTTGTGGGATTATGCGGAGAAAAACCATATCACCATTGAGGGCTTGGAGAAGCCGGTCTCAGATATCAGCGAAAAGGAAGAGGAAGAAGAGTACTAATGCCGCACACCGGAATACACGAGGGGATTTGCGATGGGAAATGTGAAGAATTAGCAGAGCTTATGAATGAAAAGGATATTCAGCCGATGAATGGATTGTAAATTCGTTTCCTTATGATGCTGCTATGCTGTTAAGGGAAATAGATGTTACCGGCATCCCAGACGGATGGCAGTCGGAATACGAATGGAATCAATAACTTCCAGTTTGCCGAGTTTTTGCCACACTGCTAAACCGAACCGCCTTGATGTTAATATGCGTTGCTTGTAGCAACGGTCAATTCTTCCTATGATGGAGTCACAAAATGAAGAAAGGCGGTATTACCAATGTTAAATGAAAACATCAGGCTCATAAGAAAATCAAAGGGCCTTTCGCAGGAAGAACTTGCCATCAAGCTGAATGTGGTACGACAGACCGTTTCAAAATGGGAGAAAGGTTTATCTGTCCCGGATTCAGATATGCTTATGTCCATTTCCGAGATGCTGGAAACACCCGTTAGTACATTGCTTGGAGAGACAATTGCCGAAACGGCACCAGATGATGTAAAGGCAATATCCGCAAAGCTGGAAGCCATTAATTTACAGCTTGCGAAGCAAAAAGCGGCCAGACGTAAGGCGGTTAATTGGGCGTGCATCTGTCTTTTGTCAGTCACGGTGATTATTTTTGTGGTTTTGTACTTGCTGAAAAGTCCGTATTTGAGCTGGAATTGGAGCAACGCCGAAACCGCTGTCATAGGAACAGCGGTTCACGCCTTTGAATGGGCTTTTTTCAGAGCGGCTCCGTTCCTTTGTGTTGGTTCTATCTTGGGAATCATTCTGACCAGGAAAAGAGAATAAAAATATTTGTGCTATTTCCAGTTTCACAAGATACAAAAACTCCCTCCATAGGAAAATCCTGTGGTCGGGAGTCAACTTTGTTTTTGAATCATACCTTGATTTCCGTCCTATCCTTCATGGTAAACCGGATGTCATCTTTGCCTTTTCGTACCGCGCGGTGAGGGATTCCTATTTTAATCTTCATCAGTCATCCAAATTTTCTAAGAAACGCAAGCCTCAAGCCTATCCTCCAGAATTTTTTCAGCTATCACCTACAGATCCATCCAGAACCCCTGATGCCAGTTTCTGCAAACGTTTATTTTTTCCTTTGTCATAGCAAAATCCGCATATTTCTATCCATGTTTTTCAGATGCCAGATAATACTTGAACAGAAAGCAATGAAATGTTACATTTACAGTAGGAAAGAAACAGGGAAAAGGCAAATGTTCCGTTAAAAATAAAAGAAATGGGGAAAATGGAAAATGAAAAAAGAAGTGGATGGACGAGTGCGTCGTTTCCGCCCTGCCGTTCTGCTGCTGGCGTTGGCGTCAGTGCTGCTGGCAGCCGGATGCGCGGC
>CAZAMD010000014.1:7775-23005 GCA_964486485.1 uncultured Roseburia sp.
CTGCCGTTCTGCTGCTGGCGTTGGCGTCAGTGCTGCTGGCAGCCGGATGCGCGGCGGGAGCAAAAGAACAGCCTCCCGCGGCAGGGATAAAAGAGCAGCCTCCCGCGGCGGGGGCAAAAGAGCAGCCTCCCGCGGCGGGCACGGAAGAGCCGGCAGGCGGAAATGCACGGAGCGCACAGAGTCCAGAGGAGAAAAGCGGGAGCCATCTTCCGGCGGAAGGGCGGGAATCGGAAGAAAGCGCTGCGGAGGAGCGCGCGGAATTTCTTCCCGTCACATTATACGCGTCAGACAGCGTGAACGTAAGGGCAGGGGCAAGCACGGATTCGGAGGTGATAACGGTGCTGAGGAAACGGGAGCCTGTGACGGTTGTCGGCAGGGAAGGGGACTGGTACACGGTCTTGCTCGATGGCAGCCGATACTATGTGGCGAGCCAGTATCTGGCTGCGGAAGAGGATCTGCCGTCCGGCTATCTGGTCGCCATTGATGCCGGCCATCAGGCAAAAGGCAACAGCGGGCAGGAGCCCATCGGTCCTGGCGCAAGCGAGACGAAGGCAAAAGTGGCGTCCGGCACTTCGGGCGTGGCGAGCGGACTGGCGGAGTATGAATTGACCTTGATGGTTTCCCTGAAATTAGAAGAAGAGCTTGCCAGCCGGGGCTATCAGGTCCTTATGATCCGCACTGAAAATGACGTCGATATCAGCAATAGCCAGCGGGCGCAAATGGCAAATGACGCGAAGGCAGACGCCTTTGTGAGGATACATGCAAACGGCTCTGCCGATCCCTCCGCAAACGGCGCCATGACGATCTGCCAGACGCCGGATAATCCGTACAACGGCTCCTTTGCCGGGGAGAGCAGGAGGCTCTCAGAAGCCGTGCTGGACGCGCTGTGCGCATCCACGGGCTGCAAAAAGGAATCTGTATGGGAAACCGATACCATGAGCGGCATCAACTGGTGCCAGGTGCCCGTCACCATCGTGGAAATGGGATATATGACCAATCCCGCGGAGGACGCCAATCTGGCGGCGGAGGATTATCAATGGAAGATCGCCAGGGGGATCGCGGACGGATTGGATGCCTATTTTGAATAAAAACGTAAAAATGGTTTGCAATTCATTGGAAAATAGTATAATTTAGAACGATAGGCGAGAAAAGGAGAAACGAACATGGATTATATGGAGATTTACCGTCAGTGGTGCAGCGATCCCTGTTTTGATGCGGATACGAGGGCAGAATTAGAAGCCATCCGGGACGATGCCGCAGAGATCGAGGATCGGTTTTACAGGCGGCTGGAATTTGGAACCGGAGGCCTCCGCGGCGTCATCGGCGCGGGAACGAACCGCATGAACATCTATACCGTCCGGCAGGCCACCCAGGGACTTGCCGATTATATCCTTTCCCAGAAAGGCCAGGAAAGGGGGGTGGCGATCGCCTATGATTCCAGGATCATGTCCCCCGAATTTGCCGAGGCGGCGGCGCTCTGCTTAAATGCCAACGGGATCAGGACCTATATATTTGACAGCCTCCGACCGACGCCGGAGCTTTCCTTTGCGGTGAGGGAATTAAACTGCATTTCCGGCATTGTCATTACGGCAAGCCATAATCCGAGAGAATACAACGGGTATAAGGTATACTGGGAAGACGGCGCGCAGATTACGCCGCCCCATGACAAAAATATCATGGACCGGGTTGCGCGGGTGACTTCCTTTGCCCAGGGAAAGACCATGGAAAAAGAAGCAGCCGTAAAGGCGGGACTCTACCAGCGGATAGGCAGTGAGATGGATGACCGGTATCTGGCCGCGTTAAAGAGCCAGGCGATCCATCCTGAGATCATCAAAGAGATGTCAAAGGACATAAAGATCGTCTACACGCCGCTTCACGGGGCGGGGAATCTGCCGGTGCGCCGGGTGCTCAAAGAGCTTGGCTTTGCGCATGTCTATGTGGTAAAAGAGCAGGAGCTGCCGGACGGGAACTTCCCTACCGTAGCTTACCCGAATCCGGAGTCCCCAAAGGCGTTTGAACTTGCCCTGAAACTTGCAAAAGAAGTAGACGCTGACATTGTTCTTGCAACTGACCCGGATGCGGACCGTCTCGGGGCATACTGCAAAGACGCTGTGACAGGGGAATATGTCGCCTTTACCGGAAATATGTCCGGCATGCTGATTGCGGAATACATCTTAAGGGAAAAAACAGCGACGGGCACCATGCCCCCGAATCCCGCCCTGGTGGAGACGATTGTGACCACGGACATGGCAAAGGCCGTCGCAAAGGCATATCATGTGGCATTGATCGAGGTGCTGACCGGATTCAAATACATTGGGGAGCAGATGAAGTTCTTTGAGCAGCAGAACACATACCATTATGTCTTTGGCTTGGAAGAAAGCTACGGCTGCCTGGCGGGAACGTATGCCAGGGATAAGGATGCCTGCGTGGCGGTGATGTTGCTCTGCGAGGTGGCTTCCTGGTGCAAAAAAAATGGAAAGACCCTCTGGGATGCCATGCTGGATATGTATGAGTCTTATGGCTATTACAGGGAGGGACTGGAGACAAAGACCTTAAAAGGCATCGACGGGCTGGCGCAGATCCAGCAGATGATGGACAGCCTTAGGAAGGATCCCCCGAGGGAGATGGGCGGTTTTCAGGTGCTGGCAGTGCGCGATTATAAAGAGGGCAGGCGGATCGACATGGAGGCCGCAGAAGCGGAGCCGACAGGGCTTCCCGTTTCGGATGTGCTTTACTATGAACTGTCCGGCGATGCATGGTGCTGTGTGCGTCCATCCGGCACAGAGCCGAAGATCAAATACTATTTCGGGGTAAAGGGAAGCTCCTTAGAGGATGCCGATCGGAAGCTTGCCGCCTTAAGGGAAGCCCTGCTGAGCAAATGACGAATCGCCCGTCATCAGGACATTTTTTTGCGGTAGACACTTGGCGTAATTCCGGTGTCGCGCTTGAAGAGGGTGATAAAGTGGTTGGTGTTGTCAAAACCGACGGCGCAGCCCACATCATGCACGGACATAGTGGTGGTATACAAAAGCTCCTTGGCAGCTTCGATCCGCCTCTTATTCAGATACTGCAGGGGGGAGGTGCCGTAGACTGTGGTGAACTCGCGGCACAGCCGGTACTTGCTGACAGAAAGCTTCTGTTCAAAATCCGATAAGGTATAATGTTCGGAATAAGCGTAGTCAAAGCATTTCTTCATATACATGAGATAAACCGGGAAATTCTTCTTTGGCCGGGTCTCCCGCTCCCTGATCAAAATCAGGTCAGAAAACAAATTGGTAAAACATTTCAGATCCAAAATATTGTTCCGGCGCAGAAGATTGCGGTTGTTTTTCTCCAGCATCTGCAGATGCCGCAGGATTTCCGGCGAACGGTCCAGTTTCCAGAAAGGCCCGTCCTTGTGCTGGTAAAACTCGGATAAAAGGGTGCCGGTGCAGAAATAGGCTTCAAAATTCCAGAAATCCCCGGAGACAGACAGCGAAAAAGGCTGGCTGCATGGAAAGAGCAGGAGGGACATTTCCTCTAAGGTAAACGTTCTCTCCTTGGTCTTTAAAACGCCGCACCCGTTGCTGGTATACAAGATGAGATAGCAGTCAAAGGGGCGGAAGCGGTAGGAGAAAGGCGGCTGCACATAATGGGAGCCGGAAGCGTGGACCGTCAAAAGATTCCCGCAGGGAAGGTCTGCTTCTTCCTCATAGACATGCCCCAGCAGGGTTTCCGCTGAAATCCCCGGGGAAAGTTTTGGAGTTCCGTTAAGAGAAGAAAGAAAATCGGCTGATAAGTTCATATGAATATCTCCTTTTTGATATATATCGCTCGTTATTGGGAATATAGTATAGTATATTTTGGAGAAAAAAACAAGATAAAAAAGAAAAAAGATGCTGAAAATATTTTTTGGATGCCCGCCGGTGCGATCGGGCATGGCGCGGCTGCGGCAGATTTTATGAATTGGGAGTTGAAAATTTTCAAAAAATAACGCAAAATAGAGAATAGAGCGCAGCCGCCCCGCGTGAAGCGCGGCGGAGCCTGGCATGTCCGAACGGTTTTGTCAGGGGGAGGAGCGCGGCGGCTGCGACGGAGTCTGAAAAAGGAGGAAAAGGAGTGCTTCGTGATGATCTGACCACAAATCAGCCCGGAAAGGAAATCCTGTTTTTAGATCCTGTCAGCACCCACAACATCTGGGGCGGCAGCAGGCTAAAGGAAGAATTTGGCTGCCGGGCGGCGGGAGAGGATATCGGGGAATGCTGGGGCATTTCTGCCCATCCCAACGCGGACGGCACGATCAGAGAGGGTGCCTTTGCCGGAAAGAAGCTATCGGAATTATGGGAGGAACATCCGGAACTATTTGGAAATTTCTCCTGTGACCGTTTTCCTCTTTTGACCAAAATCATCGATGCGAAAGAGGATCTGAGCATTCAGGTGCACCCGGGAGATGCGTATGCCAGGGAGCATGAGAACGGGGCGCTCGGGAAGACCGAGTGCTGGTACATCATAGACGCCCCGGAAGATGCGACCATCGTGGCTGGGCACAATGCAAGGACCAGGGAAGAGCTTGCGGATATGATAAAACATAAGCGGTGGGCAGAGCTGATCCGGGAGATCCCTGTGAAAAAGGGGGATTTCATCCAGATCGACCCGGGGACGATCCATGCCATCAAGGGGGGGCTGCTTTTGCTAGAGACACAGCAGAACAGCGATATCACCTACCGCTTGTACGATTATGACCGTCTCTGCGGGGGAAAGCCGCGGGAGCTGCACATAGAAAAAAGCATTGATGTGATCACGGTTCCGGAAAAAAAGAAAGGGAACATCGTGAAATCTGCAGCCAATCTTTCAAAAAATCAGTTAAACGAATTGCATTCCTGCAGATATTATACGGTCTTTAAGCTGGAAGTGGAGGGAAAGGCGGAATTTTGGCAGGAATATCCCTTCCTGCTGCTGTCTGTGTTTGAGGGAGACGGCATCGTGAACAGCCATCACGTCAAGAAAGGCGATCATTTTATCCTGCCGGACGGCTTTGGGAACGTGGAATTATCCGGGCAGATGAGCCTGATCATCTCCGCCCCTGGAGAGGAAGGGAAAAGCGTGCCGAGAAAAGAGGAAATCAATGGATAGAGAAGAGAGAAGATTAAGAAGACAGAAAGATACCAGACAGGCAGTGGTTTTGCTCGCGGTGTTCCTCGCGGCCTTTTTTGCGGTGGCTGCGGGGGCGGTCCTCGCAGCAGTGAAATTCCTGCCCCGCGATCAGAAGACGGAGCAGACGGAAGCGGCATCCACAGAGATGACCGAGGGCAGCGAAAGCACGCAGGAGGCGCAGCCTGCCGAAGCGCCGGAGCCTGCGCCAGACCCGCGGACAGAGCAGGCGCAGGATTTTGTGGCGGCGATGACGCTGGAGCAGAAGATCGCCCAGATGTTCGTGATCACTCCGCAGGCGCTGACCGGATATGCCAATGTCACAGCAGCGGGGGATACGACGAGGGAGTGCTACCAAAACAAGCCGGTGGGCGGCATCCTCTATATGGAGGAAAATCTCCTGGGCTCTGAGCAGACCTCTCAGATGCTCGCCGATATGCAGGCCATTGCCAAAGAAACCGCCGGACTTCCCGCCTTTCTGTGCGTGGATGAAGAAGGGGGGAGCGTCACAAGGATCGCGAAAAACGTTGCGTTCGGAGTCAGCGATGTGGGCGCCATGAGTGAGATCGGGGCTTCGGGAGATGCCGCGAAAGCGGAGCAGGCGGGGTCTGTCATAGGCGCCTACCTGAAGGATCTCGGCTTCAATGTAGACTTCGCGCCGGTAGCGGACGTGCTGACGGATCTGGAGAATGCCGTCATCGGCACGCGTTCCTTTGGCTCGGATCCGAATCTGGTAGCGGACATGGTAAGCGCCGAGCTAAAGGGGCTGAAAAGCCAGGGGATTTACGGCGCCGCCAAGCATTTTCCGGGGCATGGCGCCGCAGCAGGGGATTCCCATGAGGGGAAAGCCGTCCTGGATAAGAGCTTAGAGGAGTTGCTGGCATCCGATCTGCTGCCTTTCCAGAGAGCGGTATCCGACGGGGCTTCCTTTATCATGGCGGGGCATATTTCCGTGCCGGCAGTCGTGGGAGATGATACGCCCGCTTCCCTGTCCCAGATGATGGTGACGAGCATTCTCAGGGAGCAGCTTGGCTATGACGGGATCGTGATCACCGACGCGATGAATATGAAGGCTGTCACGGATACATACACTGCGGAGCAGGCGGCGGTGATGGCGGTAAACGCGGGAGCGGATCTGATCCTCATGCCGCAGGATTACGAGGCGGCGTACAACGGTCTGCTTGCCGCGGTGCGGGAGGGAACGATCAGCCAGGAGAGGATCGACCAGTCCGTAGTCAGGATCGTAAAAGTAAAGCAGTCTATGCAGTAAAAGACAGGCGGGAGCTTGGGCACGGCCGCATGGCGGCGCGCCCAGGCTCCCGCAAAGAAACGTTTTACGAAAAAAAAGAGTGCCGGAGAACCGACACCCTTTTTTTAAATCCATGGTTTACAATCGCCTAATCTAACAAATAAAAACAGGTTTATTTAAGAAGAATAAGGTACATGTGAACTAGTGATTTAAGCAGATAAATGTTTGTGTAGTGATTATTTTACAACTGTCACGTTGGTTGCCTGAGGTCCCTTTGAACCATCGACCACTTCGAACTCTACCGAAGAACCTTCTTCTAAGGATTTAAATCCCTCCATGTTCAGTCCTGAGTAATGTACGAATACGTCATTTCCTTCTTCGTCAGAAATGAAACCATAGCCTTTTTGGTTGTTGAACCATTTTACTGTACCTTTATTCATTGCGAAGTACCTCCAAAAAATATTACTGACCGTTCTACAGCCATATATAGAATATCACAAACATACAGAAAAGTAAAGGAAAAATCAAAATTCTTCAAAAGGAAAATCAAAATTTTTCAAGACCAAAATCAAAATTCTTCAAAATCGAAATTAAAATCCTTCAAAATCAAAATTCTTCAAAAGGAATCTGATGATTTTTTAAAAAAAGGCGTATCATGCGGTCCCACTCATGCTCTAAGCTTTTATCCACGGAAAAAATGCGGTAAGATACGCCCGTGGTCAAAAGAAGCTCGCCGTTTTGGAATTTCAGATTGAAAGACATGGAGGCAATGTCTCCGGGGGCAAAACCCGTATGCGCCTGCTCCACCGTGCGGGTCAGATTGGCAGGGGACAAAAGAAAGACAAACTTAAAGAAGGAGGGCGTCCGGCTGCCCTTCATCAGGTCAAGAAAGCGGGAGCGGATCTTTCCGAAAGGAAGAAAGGAAAGGCCTGACAGAGACTGCTCCTCTAATTCTTCCGGATCGTAATAATCCGCATGCAGCCTGCCCTCCACATTCCAGGTGATATCCTTTTGGACCACAGCCTCCTGCAGCAGAAAATTGTCAAAGGTTTCTGTGCGCAGCAGCAGATTCATAAAATGCCTGACTTCAGGAATTTTCAAAGCGATCATAAAAACAAACCCTTTCCGGCCCCGCGGGCGAAATAAAATGTCGGGAGGATAGCGTTTCCCCGTCCCGATAACGGTATCATAACATAGAATCAGGCGGGGGACAAATAATAGATGTAATCGTATGGATTTCGTAGTAAAATACAAAGGACGGCACAGAAATGCCGTGCGCGGCGCAAGATGCTTTTTGTGAAAAGACCGCCCGGTGGCGGCAGAATGGGAGGAATCATGGATGAGATAGAACTTTTGTTTGCGTTGTTAGAGAGAGGGACGTCGCCGGCGCACACCGTGCGGGCCTGCAAGGAACGCCTGGAAAACGCTGGATTTGAAGAAGTGCATTATGAGAAAGACTGGGAATTGAGAGGGGGAGGGAGATATTATGTCAATCATCACGACACGACCCTGTTTGCGTTCACCCTGCCGGAGCAAAAAGAAGCGTTCCTGGCGGGAACAGGGTCCCCTGCCATTCGGATTGCGGCGGCACATACGGATTTTCCCTGCCTTCGGATAAAGCCCTCCGCCGACCTTAAAAGCGGCGGATATGCCCAGGTCAATGTGGAGGTGTATGGGGGCGCCATTTTGAACACCTGGATGGACAGGCCGCTCGGCATTGCGGGAAGGGTGGCGGTCCGCAGCGGACATTCCTTTGCTCCGCAGATGCGATTCTTTGAATCGGAAAAGAACCTGCTGACCATTCCAAACCTTGCGATCCACATGAACAGAGAGGTCAACAAGGGGGTAGCGCTCAACAAACAGACAGATATGCTCCCGCTCCTGGGATTGGCGGGAGAGGGCAGGACGGAGTATTTCCTGGATCTTCTGGCGGAAGCGCTTCAGGTAAAAAAAGAAGATATTTTAGACTTTGAACTGACGGCATACTGCAGGGAAGCGCCGGCGCTGATCGGCGGAGAGGAAGAATTTATTTCCAGCCCAAGGCTGGATAACCTGACGTCCTGTTCGGCGCTGGTTTCGGCGGTCATAGGGGCGGAGCGGGAAAACGGGCTGAATCTGATCGCTCTTTTTGACCATGAAGAGATCGGCAGCCGCAGCAAGCAGGGAGCGGGCTCTATCCTGCTGCACGATATGCTGATCCGTATCCTTGAGGATATGGGGGCGGGAGGGCGCGTGCCTCAGATGCTCTTCCGGAGCATGATGCTATCTGTGGATGTGGCTCACGGGCTGCACCCGAATCAGACGGGGAAAATGGACATCACCAACAAACCCGTATTAGGCGGAGGCGTCTGCATCAAGGAAGCGAGCTCCCAGTCCTATGCCACGGATTGCGGAGCGATCGGCGCGATACAGCAGCTCTGCGCTAGGAGGGGGATTCCCTGCCAGAAATTTGTCAACCGCTCCGACATGCCGGGCGGGGGGACGCTGGGCTCCATTGCCTCCGCGCTGCTTCCGGTAAACACCGTGGATGTGGGCGTTCCGCTTCTGGCAATGCACTCCGCAAGGGAACTGATGGGCAGGTCAGACCAGCAGGCGCTAAAAGATCTGGCGGAGGCGTTTTTCTCAGCGGAATAAATGTTTAGGATAAGTTTTTAAAAGGAATATCCGGCTGAAAATGCTTGATGGCAGATGAAAATCACAAAAACCCCTATACAAAGCACGGATTTTATGATACTATCACATAGTAATCAAAACTACTTATAGTGGAATGGCATAACGTGTCAGAGGTTTGTGCATAACAAATGACAGGTTTTCGCAGAATATAAGCAGATACCGGTAAGGGAGGCAGGGGTGTATGTATAAAATTGTGATCGACAGCTGCGGGGAATTGACGGAAGATTTAAAAAAAGACGGGCGCTTTGAGACAGTGCCATTGGAGCTGGAGGTGGATGGATACCGGATCCGGGATGACGATACCTTTGACCAGCTGGATTTTCTGAGGAGAGTCAGGGAGAGCGTTTCCTGTCCGAAATCCTCCTGTCCCTCTCCCGAGCAGTATATGCGGGCCTATGAGGGGGAGGCAGAGCATGTGTATGCGGTGACGCTCTCAAGTGAACTGAGCGGATCTTATAACAGCGCTGTCTTAGGGAAAAAGCTCTACGAGGAAGAGCATGGGGATAAGAAAAAGATCTATGTCTTTAACTCCAGGTCTGCTTCCGTCGGGGAGACGCTGATCGGGATAAAGGTGCAGGAATATGAGGAAGCCGGCCTGTCCTTTGAGGAGATCGTAAGAAAGACGGAAGAATATATCAGCTCCATGAACACTTACTTTGTGCTGGAAACCTTGGAGACCCTGAGAAAAAACGGCCGCCTGAGCAATCTGAAGGCCTTTATCGCCAATACGCTGAACATTAAGCCGGTGATGGGCTCTACCGATGAGGGAGCCATCTGCCAGCTCGATCAGGCAAGGGGGATGAGCAAGGCATTGGAAAAGATGATCCAGAATATGCTCTCCAGGACGAGCGGCTGTGAGAACCGCATTCTTGCCATCTCCCACTGCAACTGTCCAGAGCGCGCGCTGGAAGTGAAAGAGAAAACGGAAAGGGCCGCGAAATTTAAAAAAATCATTATCCTGGATACGGCGGGAGTGAGCAGCCTCTACGCCAACGACGGCGGAGTGATCATGGTGGTGTGAAGAAATGCGGCAGCCTGCGGCCTCTAAGGCGGAGCCGTCACAGGCAGGATGCAGAGGGGAAAGAAGCGCGTGCGGAATACGTTCACATATGAAGAGGTTTTGGATAAGATAGAGAATCAGAGGAGGTTCGGGAATCTTCCCGGAGTGCTGGCGGCGGGGCGGCTTTTGGAAAAGCTTGGCAGCCCCCAGCGCGGCATCCCCATGATCCATATAGCAGGGACGAACGGAAAGGGATCCGTCTCTGCTTTTTTGTGCGCGATTTTGCGGCAGGCGGGAGTTAAGACCGGAATGTTTACCTCCCCGCATCTGGTGGATTTCAGAGAGCGCATACAGGTGGACGGGACTATGATAGCAAAAGAAGACGCGGCGAGGCTGGGAAACCGCCTGCTCTCAGAAAAGCAGGAAACCGCCCTGTCCATGTTTGATTACTGCCTCGGCATGGCGCTCCTGCATTTCCGGGAGCAGCGCTGCGGCGCCATGATCTTGGAGACAGGGCTGGGCGGAAGATTGGACTCTACCAACGCGGTGGGGACTCCGGTGGTCACTGTCATGACCAGGATCGGCTATGACCACATGGAAATCCTTGGAAGCACGCTCGGAAAGATCGCGCTCGAGAAAGCGGGGATCATAAAAAAAGGCACGCGCCTGGTGTTAGAGAGTCAGGAGCGGGAAGCCCTTGGAGTTCTTATGGAGGCGGCGCGAAGGGCAAACGTAAAAACATGTCAGATTGTGGATCCGGCAGAAATCACAGGGAGGGCTTATCTGGGAAAAGAGCAGGAATTTTCCTATCATGGGTATGAGAAGCTGCGGATGCGCCTGCTTGGCAGCCATCAGTATGAAAATGCGGCCGCAGCGATTTTAGCTGCGGAAGCCTTTTTTGAGGAGACGAAAACAGCCTTTGGAGAGGCGGAGATCCGGCAGGGGATCGCGGCTGCCGCCTGGCAGGGGAGAATGGAATGCCTCTCGGAAAATCCCGGCTTTTGGGTGGACGGCGCCCACAACAGCAGCGGGGCAGAGGCATTGGCAGAGAGCCTGGCGCAAATGTTTCCGGGCGAGAAATTCCACTTCATCATGGGAGTCATGGAAGACAAGGATTACGAGGGCATGATAGAATGCCTGCTCCCGCTGGCGCTGGATGTGAAAGCTGTCAGGGTAAAAGAACAGCGCGGGCTTCCGGCGGAGGCGCTGGCGGAGTGCATACGGAAAAAGGGGATTCCGGCATCTGCCATAGATAAGCTGGAAACAGCCGTGTTGCCGGAAAATCTGGCAGGGGATCGCGCCACGGTGGCCTTTGGATCGCTCTATTTTATAGGAGAGATTAAAAAAATATGGCAGGAAAAGAAAACATAAAGAAAAGATAAGGAAAAGATAAAGAAAAGATAAAAAAAGATAAAGAAAAGATAAAAAAAGATAAATGACGCCACAGGGTAACTTTGATGAAACCGTAGAAAAGCATGTGGAAATGAATGCCGCAGATCCGTTCCGAGAGGGAAACGGCCGCAGTACACGCATCGGGCTTGCGTCCCGCGGAATCCGGGAAGATCATAGAAAGCCGCGGGAACTGTTATCAGAAAAATTACATAAAGTTTACGGACTTATAATATTATAACGCAAATAATACAATTTGGCTAATTTTGTTTGAAAGATGGTTTTTTTGCATAAACTTGTGTATAATGAGAATTAAGAAATCAATGAAAAATAAGTATGAGAAATAACATGAGAAATAACATGAGAAATAACATGATCGATAATATGAGAAATAACATGAAAAATAACACGAGAAAAGAGTCCTGTTATGGTATTTAGCAGCTTTGCGTTTTTGTTCCGGTTCTTACCGGTTTTTTTTACCATATACTATATTGCCCCGAAAAAATGGAAGAATTTCATGCTGTTTGCGGCGAGCATCGTATTCTATGCCATCGGGGAAGCAGAGTATGTCCTGCTGCTTCTGGCGTCGGTGGCGGTGAATTATCTTCTGGCGGTGGGAATGTGCAGGAGAGCGGAGAAAGGGCAGGGAAAAAGGCAGCGCCTGCTGCTTCTGGCGGCACTGGCGTATGATTTCGGCATGCTGTTTTTCTTTAAGTACAGCGGCCTGGCCTCGGAGCTTCCCTTGGGCATCAGCTTTTATACCTTTCAGATCGCAGCCTATGTCATCGACGTATACAAGGGAGAGGTTCCGGTCGAGAAATCATTGATAAAGCTGGGGACGTATCTTACGATGTTTCCCCAGCTGATCGCGGGCCCTATCATCAATTATTCCGAGGTGCGCTCAAGCATCAGCGAGAGGCGCGTTACGCCGCAGCAGTTTGAGGATGGCCTGAAGCTGCTCACGATAGGATTGGCCTCAAAGGTTGTCATCGCGGACCGGATCGGAATGCTCTGGAACAATGTCCAGGGCATAGGTTTTGCGAGCATATCCACACCGTTAGCATGGATGGGGATGTATGCGTATTCGCTGGAGCTGTATTTTGATTTTCTGGGTTATTCCCTGATGGCGATGGGGCTTGGCGCTATGCTGGGATTTAAGATCCCCCGGAATTTTGACCAGCCCTATATGTCAAAGTCGGTGTCAGAATTCTGGCGCAGATGGCATATAACCCTGGGAAGATGGTTTCGGACTTATGTGTACATTCCCTTAGGGGGCAACCGGAAAGGAAAGGCGCGCACGCTCTGCAATCTCTTGATCGTATGGACGCTTACGGCGCTCTGGCACGGCGCGGCGGGCAATTACCTGATCTGGGGAGGATTTCTTCTGCTCCTCCTGTTTTCAGAGAAATTATGCCTGCTCCGCTATTTAGAAAAGAGCCGTTTCCTCTGCCATGCCTATGTGCTGCTTGTGGTACCCCTCACTTGGGTGGCTTTTGCGGTGCCGGATGTCGGGCAGATTGGCGTCTATTATACGAGGCTGTTTCCTTTTTTTGGAGAGCCCGCAACGGTAAACCCGACGGATTACGTCCGGTACATAAAGGATTTCATGCCCTTGTTTTTGCTGGGAGCTGTCTGCTGTACCCCGTACCCGGGCGTTTGTTATCAGGCAGTGCGGGGGAAATGGATGGGAAACCTCATAATCATAGCGATACTGGGAGTAAGCCTTTATTATCTGGCGGTATCCACGAATAATCCGTTTTTATACTTTAATTTCTGAGATGGAACAGATTGCTGCATGGAACAGAAAAGAGGGAGTATATGAGAAAACTTTTAAAATGCAGGGTGGCCTTAGGGATAGCCGCAGGCTGGCTTGCATTATCTATCGCCGGCTACCTGGGAAAAGACAGTATCTATAAAAATTACAGCATAGATGCCGCCACAACGCCTTATTTTGTGCTGGTGCTCCAAGGGCTTCACGACCATATTTACCCCTGGGATAAGGAAGTGATGGAATCCCCGGAGAGTCCGCGGGAAGAGTTTCCTGACACAGTACTGGCAAAGACCCTGCAGGAGGATACGGAGATTCCGGGAGCTGCAGGCCGCGCGGAAGAAGGAAGCCTGACGGAGGGCACGGAGATAGAAGAAGCGCCGGGAGAAGAAGAGCCGGGGAAAGCGCCGGCGGTGAAAAAAAAGCGGTTTGCCGAGGTTGGGATGGACTATTTTTCAGACGCGCTGTTCATCGGCGATTCCAGGACGGTCGGTCTGCATGATTACGGCGGGATCGAAGGAGCGGATTTCTTTGCGACGGTGGGGATGAATGTCTACGATCTGTGGACGGAAAGATTCTGCGAGGTGGATGGGCAGAAGCTTACCTTAGAGGAGGCATTGTCCGCAAAGCAGTATAAAAAAATCTATTTTCAGCTCGGCATCAATGAAATGGGCAGGGGGACGATCGACGAGTTTATGGAGCAGTATTCGCGGTCCGTCGAAAAGATCAAGCAGCTGCAGCCTGAGGCGTTTCTCTATGTGCAGGCGATCATGAAAGTGGCGAAAGAAAAATCAGATTCAGATGCCATATTTAACAATGAGGGGATCCAGGCGCGGAATGAGCGGATCGTCAATCTCGCGGACGGAGACAGGGTATTTTATATTGACGTCAACGAGGTGGTCTGCGACGAGACGGGGGCGCTGAAGAAAGAGCTGACCTTTGACAATCTGCATCTGTACGGTTCGCAATACGGCATCTGGGTGGATTTTTTGAGATCAAAAGGAATTGAGGAAGTGGAATAAAAAATTCCCGTTTCGCGCATACTAGGCGAAAAGAAGTATTGCGTGAAAGGGGAATTTTTTTATGTCATTGATGGTGAAAATTACGGATGTGCATGGACGGCAGATTTTGGATTCCAGAGGAAATCCCACGGTAGAGGTGGAAGTGACGGCGGAGACGGAAACCACGGGGAAAAAGATCACCGCAAGGGAGAGCGTGCCCTCTGGAGCCAGTACAGGGCGGTTTGAAGCGATCGAGCTGAGGGACGGAGACAATTCGTATTTCGGTCTTGGAGTGGAAAAAGTGGTAAAACACGTCAATACCAGGATACGGGAAGCCTTAGTGGGCAAAAACGTGCTTGAGCAGGGCGAATTGGACCGCGTGATGGCCGAACTGGATGGGACGGACAACAAGGGAAACCTGGGCGCCAACGCCATTCTGGGAGTCTCCCTCGCGTGCGCGAAAACGGCGGCAAAAGCGCTGGAAATGCCGCTTTACCGTTATCTGGGCGGCTGCAATGCAAAGCGCCTTCCCCTTCCTATGATGAATGTGATAAACGGCGGCGCTCATGCGAAAAATTCTCTGGATTTCCAGGAGTTCATGATCATACCTGTGGGAGCGAAAACCTATTCCGAGGGACTCCGCATGGGGGCGGAAGTCTATCATTTCCTGCGCCAGAGCCTAAATAAAGCCGGAATGAGTACGGCAGTGGGGGACGAGGGAGGTTTCGCGCCGGATTTTAAAGATACAAGGGAAGCGTTCGCCTGCCTTTCCAAGGCTGTGGAATTGGCGGGCTACCGCGTGGGCGAGGATATCGTTTATGCGATGGACGCGGCTGCCAGCGAGCTTTATGACGAGGAAACCGGAGTATATATTTTTCCGGGAGAGAGCGGCTGCAAGAGCGGACAGGAGAATGGACAAAAGAGCGATCGCAAGAGCGATTGCCAGAGCGACCGCAAGAGCGATTGCTCTGGAAACGGAGCGGGAGGCCAGGAGGAAAAAGGGGAGGCTTCCGCAAAGGA
>CAZAMD010000014.1:23105-42320 GCA_964486485.1 uncultured Roseburia sp.
GCTCTGGAAACGGAGCGGGAGGCCAGGAGGAAAAAGGGGAGGCTTCCGCAAAGGATAGCTGCCCGGACAGCATCAAGCGGAGTTCGGAGGAAATGATCGCGCTCTATGAGGAGCTGGTAAATGAATTTCCGATCATATCCATTGAGGATGGCCTGTTTGAAGATGACTGGGAGGGCTGGCAGAAACTGACCGAACGCCTGGGGGACAGGGTCCAGCTGGTGGGAGACGACCTGTTTGTCACCAATCCGAAACGGATCAAATGCGGGATCGACTTAAAAGTCGCCAATGCGGTACTGATCAAGGTCAATCAGATCGGAACCGTCACAGAAGCCATGGATGCCATCGAGATGGCGAAGTGCGCGGGGTACCGCACGGTGATCTCCCACCGCTCGGGGGAGACGGAGGATGCTTTTATCGCGGATCTGGCGGTGGCAGTCAATGCGGGGCAGATCAAAACCGGCGCCCCCTGCCGTTCAGAGCGCACCAGCAAATATAACCAGCTCCTGCGCATTGAAGAGGAGCTGAACGCACAGGCGAGATTCAACTAAAACCGGAACGGCTGCCCCGATGAAACAAGATAAAAATAAAAAAGAAGATAAAGAAAGAAGCCAAAAAAGAAGCTAAAAAAGAAGCCCAAAAAGAGATAAAAAAAGTGGTTGAAAAATCGAAAATGTTATGGTACAATAAAACAAGTTTTGAGTGTTTGAGTGAGCAGCCGTAGGAGGGAAGGGTCTTGGAAATTTTAAAAACGATTTTGTCCGTTATTTTTATATTGATATGCCTGGCACTGACAGTCATCATTCTGATGCAGGAGGGGAAGTCCGCCGGATTGGGCGCCATTGCGGGCGCGGCGGACACCTACTGGGGGAAGAACAAAGGGCGCTCCATGGAGGGGATGTTAGTGAAGATGACAACAATCTGCGTGGCGCTGTTTATTGTCCTTGCAGCAGTATTGAATATGGGCATTTTCTAGGATGACAGGCTGCCGTGCATACGGCAGCCTTTTTGCGGCAGGAGGGGAAGCGGCGGCATCCCATGGGGGAAAAGCATGTATGCGCTCCAATGCAGAGGAATATAAATGGAAAAAGAACTTTTGCAGAAACGAAAAGAAACAATCTATCAGTTCATCTGTGATGAATATTATGTGCCGATGAAAGCGAAGGAAATCGCTTCCGTGCTTTCCGTGCCGAAAAGCATGCGCAAGGAGCTGCAGGAGACGCTCGACAGCCTGCTGTCTGAGGGAAAGATTGAGCTGACCCCGAAAGGGAAATATGTAAAATCTCAGGGCGGAGGCCTGGTCGGCACATTCACTGCCCACCCGAGGGGGTTCGGCTTTGTGACGGTGGAGGGGCAGGAAGCGGACATTTTCATACCGGAAAGCCGGACTCACGGCGCTTTCCATATGGATACGGTGCAGGTGGAGATTGTCTCCGAAACCAGCGGAAAGCGCAGGGAAGGCACGGTTACGAAGATCATCTCCAGAGGAACGGGGCAGCTTGTCTGCACCTTTGAAAAGAGCAAGACCTTTGGTTTTGCAGTGCCGGATAACCCGAAGTTCGGCACGGATATCTTCATTCCCCAGGAGCGCTCAAAGGGCGCGGTGTCCGGCCATAAGGTGCTGGTGGAGATCACGGATTTCGGCAGAGAGGGCAGAAAGCCGGAGGGAAAAGTCGTAGAGATTTTGGGACACATCAATGACCCCGGAACGGATATCCTCTCCATCGTCAGATCCTACGATCTTCCCGTGGGATTCTCTGAAAAGACCATGCGCCAGGTGGAACGTGTCTCCCATGAGGTGAGCGCCGCGGATATGGCTGGGCGCATGGATCTGAGGGAATGGCCGACCGTCACCATTGACGGGGAAGACGCCAAGGATTTAGATGATGCCATCACCTTAAGCAGAGAGGGGGAAGATTACCGCCTCGGCGTGCATATTGCAGATGTGGCAAATTATGTGCAGGAGCACAGCGCCCTGGACGTGGAGGCATTGAAACGCGGAACGTCAGTGTATCTGGTGGACCGGGTGATCCCCATGCTTCCCCACAAGCTCTCCAACGGGATCTGCTCGCTGAACGCGGGGGAGGACCGCCTGGCCGTAAGCTGCCTGATGACGATTGATAAAAAGGGAACGGTCATCGACCACACCATCGCGGAGACGGTCATAAAGGTAGACCGGCGCATGAGCTATTCCAGCGTTAAGAAAATCTTAACGGATCAGGATGAGGCGGAGAGAAAAGAATATGAGGAATGGGTGCCCATGTTTGAACAGATGGAAGAACTGGCAGCGATCCTCAGGAAAAAGCGGATGAGCCGCGGCTCGATCGACTTTGACTTTCCGGAGTCTAAGATCATATTAGATGACCGGGGAAAACCCGTGGAGATCAAGCCTTATGAGCGGAATGCGGCGACAAGGATCATCGAGGACTTTATGCTGATCGCCAATGAAACGGTGGCACAGGACTATTTCTGGCAGGAGCTTCCCTTTGTATACCGTGTCCACGACAGGCCGGACATGGAGAAGATAAAGAAACTGGGAACTTTTATCCATAATTTTGGTTATACCATCAAACTGGGACAGGAGGAGATCCATCCGAAGGAGCTGCAGAAATTACTGCAGAAAATCGATGGGACCCCGGAGGAGGCGGTCATCAGCCGGCTCACCCTCCGCTCCATGAAACAGGCAAAATATGCCGTAGTCAGCACGGGGCATTTCGGCCTGGCCGCGCCTTACTACTGTCATTTCACATCTCCCATACGCCGTTATCCCGATCTGCAGATACACAGGATCATCAAGGATAACCTACGGGGCAGAATGAACGAAAAGAAGATCCAGCATTATGAAAAAATCCTGCCGGAGGTGGCGGAGCATTCCAGCAGAATGGAACGCCGGGCGGACGAGGCGGAGCGGGAAACGGAAAAACTCAAAAAAGCAGAATATATGGCAGGGCATATCGGAGAAGTGTTTGAGGGAGTGATTTCCGGCGTGACGGAGTGGGGGATTTATGTGGAGCTGCCGAATACCATAGAGGGGCTGGTGCATGTCTCATCTCTGCCGGATGATTATTTCCATTACAGCGAGAGCACCTATGAGCTCGTCGGCGAGGTGACGAATATCCGCTACAAATTGGGGCAGAAAGTTTCCGTCATGGCGGTCAATACGGATCGGATCCTGCACACCATTGATTTTCAGATCGTAAAGCAGGAAAGAAAAGAAGCCCCTTGCGGGAAAAAAGGTTCTGGACCGTCAGGTTTATGCCGCGGCGAAAAGCGGGAAGGAGGGATCGCGGATGGCCAAGGGTGAAAAAAAGGTGATCGCAAACAATAAAAAAGCCTATCATGATTATTTCTTTGAGGAGCGTTATGAGGCCGGGATCGAGCTTCATGGAACAGAGGTAAAGTCCCTCCGCTTAGGAAAGTGCAGCATCAAGGAATCATTTATCCGCATTGAAAACGGGGAACTCATGCTCTATGGCATGCATATCTCCCCCTATGAAAAGGGGAACATTTTTAACAAAGATCCGCTCCGCCCCAGAAAGCTTTTGATGCACAGGGCGGAAATCCGGAAATTAGCCGGAAAAATTACAGAAAAGGGTTACACATTAGTGCCTGTTGTGGTATACTTTAAGGGAAGCCTTGTAAAAGTGGAGATCGCTCTCGCCAAGGGCAAGAAACTCTACGATAAGCGCAGGGATATCGCAAAGAAGGATATGCGCAGAGAGGCCGAGAGGGATTTCAAGGTAAGAAATCTTTAGCCGCGTGATGCGCCCGCGCGCAAAAGCGGCAAGCGTCCCGGAAATGATGGGACAGTGCGCAAAATCAGGAGGATCATGGGCTTGTAATGGTTTCGACAGGGATCATGAAGCTGGAGAAGCGAGCCGCAGGGGATGCGTCAAATTCCAAACCTAAAATAAACGCTGAAGATAATTTAGCATACGCTGCCTAGCTGCAGCAGTCTGACCTAGGGCACCTACACTTTAGGATGCAGGCTTCGACGATGTAGGAAACGATGTGCGCAAAGCTTTGCGCGCACAGGCGTACCATGAAGCTACTAAAACCGGAATTGTGCCTGGGCAAGTCCGGCGGAGGGAATGAAAAAACACAGGCTACGCTCGTAGAAGGACAGGGGATTGGTTTTTGGACACGGGTTCGACTCCCGTCAGGTCCACTCAAAGAGCGCCCGTTTTCGGGCGCTTTCTTCACGCCGCGTCCCCTTTTTTTGTGTTGTAATTTTGCCGGTATTTTTTTATAATAAGTGTTAGAAGAGGAATGAAAAATACAGTTTTCGGGGTTTTAGACAACGTAAAGGCGGATGGTTATGGAGAGCGGAGCAGCAAAAAGAGAGATCAGGGAAAAAATTTTAGACTGCCGGTATGACCGGGACGGAGAAAATATCTGGGAATTATTAGATTCCTATGACAGGCAGCTTGCCCTGGAGCATACCGGGGACGAACTGGCGGAGGCGGCGTATTTCCGCGGAGAGGCGGCGTTTTGCGGCGGGCGCTATTCCGAAGCGGCCGAAGCCCTGATAAAAAGCCTTGGCATTGAGAAAACAAAGAAATACGGCTATCTGGAAGTGCAGGCCTACAACATGCTTGGCACGCTGTTTTCCTTTGCGGGATATGAGACGAGCGCCGTCACAAGCTACCTGGAGGCAGAGAAAGCCGCTGAAAGGGACCGCAGCAGCAATGAGCAGGCGGTGGTGCTTTTGAACGAGGGACTGCTGTATCAGGGGCTGCGGGATTACCGGAGGGCTTTAAACTGCTATCAGCAGGCGCATGACCTTGCCGTCGGCAATTACGCGAAGCCGGACATCGGGCTTTTATTGCTCTGCCTGATCCAGAAAGCCCAGCTTTTATGCAGGATGGAACACTTTGATGAAGCGAAGAAGTTGAAGCGGGAGATCGATTCTTACTGCCAGGCGGCAGACCCGGAGGAATATCTGCTGACAAAAGGCATTTTAGAGGTTTACCTGGAAGAATATTTTGGCACGGAGGAGAGTACCCGGGAACGGATCGAGCGCGTCAGGAGCTTTCTGGAACAGGATGCGGGATATTTAGAACAGATCGATTCTTATGTGGATTTCTGCCGCTATCTGATGGACCGTGACAAGAGGGAAGTAAAAGGATTTTTAGATGTGCTGCGGGAACGGCTGCGGACGACAGATTTTATCCATCTTCGGATAGAATTAGAGGAATTAGAGGTGGCCTATCAGAAAAAATATGCGGATGAAGCGTCATATTTAAAGGCATGCCGCTATTACATGGAAGAACAGAGGGAGTATGAGAGAGCCTTAAAGAATTTCAAGCGGCAGAACATCCTGGCTCTCGAAGAATTGCGGCGGATGCGGGAAGAGCGGCTGACATACGAGAGGATGGGGAAATGCGATCTTGCCACAGGCTTCCTGACCAAAGAAGCCTTTCAGGATGAGGTGGAGCAGTATCTTTCGGAGAAGGACCGCGGCGCGATGGATGTGTTAATGCTGATCGATATCGATGACTTAAAGCTCATCAATGACCGCTACGGGCATCTTGTGGGAGATGAGATGATCGCGGCCCTGGTCAAACTTCTGAAAGAAAGCTTCACGGAGGACGCGTTCTGCGGCAGATGGGGCAGAGACGAGTTCGCGGTATTTCTTGCAAACGTGGAGGAGATCGGAGAGGTGGAGGAAAAAATAGAAAATGTGCGGGAACATTTTTCCGAGATCGGATTCGGCAAAAAAGAGGGGGTATACAATACGGTCAGCGTCGGCGTTTCCTACAACCGCGGCATTGCCGCGTCCTTCCGCGCGATGTTTTCCTGTGCGGATGAGGCGCTGCTGAAAGTAAAGGAATACGGTAAAAATAAAGTGGCATTCTTTGAAATAAAACGGGGATTATTAAATTATGGAGAATAAAAACGAGTCTGTGATCGGCGGTTTTATCTTTGAAAACGAAGCGGAAGCGGAGCAGGCGGCAAAAGAGGCGGACGGGATCCGGTATGTGAAGTCCAAAACAGACATGAACGATCCCAAGATGGTGCTGCAGATTTATAACAAGATGGTCGGCCAGAATCTTTTTGAGACGGCAGTGGGGTTCGCGTATCTTAAAGATCTGCAGGATTACCTGACGGCCAGCCCTTATATCGTAAAGGATGAGATACTGCCGATCCCGGTCGGCCGCAAAGCGTTCGAGGAAGACGCTCAAAAGAAACAAAAGACCTCGGAAAATGCGCAGAGCCAGCAGGGAGAGGGGGAACAAAAGCCTCTGGGAAAACAGGAGGCGGGATATCGGAAGAAATTCCGCATCACGCTGTTTTTTGCCGTGGTCCTGGCGGTCAGCATGGTGGGCATGTTCATCATCGCCGCGAACAGCAACAGCCTGAACATCTTGAATTATGAAAATGAGCTCATAAACAGATATGCGCAATGGGAGCAGGAGCTTGCAGATAGGGAAGCGGCGGTCAGGGAACGGGAAACGGAATTAGGCATTGCGGGAACGGAGTAGGGTCTTATGGATAAGGTGAAAATCTTAGTGGTAGATGACGAGAGCAGAATGAGGAAGCTGGTAAAGGATTTCCTGGCGCGGGAAAACTATGAGGTGCTGGAGGCTGGCGACGGCGAGGAAGCCCTGGATATCTTTTACCGGGAAAAGGACATTGCGCTGATCCTGCTGGATGTCATGATGCCTAAAATCAACGGATGGGACGTATGCCGCGAGGTGCGGGAGACTTCAAAAGTGCCGATCATCATGCTGACGGCAAAAGGAGAGGAGGAAGACGAATTAAACGGCTTTGACCTAGGGGTGGACGAATACATTTCAAAGCCCTTTTCTCCGAAGATCTTAGTGGCGCGTGTGGGCGCCATCCTGCGGCGCAGCAAAAAAGGGGAAACGGAAGAAAGCCGCCTTTCCGCGGGCGGGATCGTACTCGATCAGGCAGCGCGCTTAGTGACGGTGGACGGAGAGCGCATCGATCTGAGCTTTAAGGAATTTGAGCTGCTGGCATATTTCCTGGAAAACAAAGGGATCGCGCTATCCAGGGAAAAAATATTAAACCACGTCTGGAATTACGACTATTTCGGAGATGCCAGGACCATTGACACTCATGTGAAAAAGCTGCGCGCTAAGATCGGGCCTAAGGGAGAGTACATCAAGACCATCTGGGGCATGGGATATAAATTTGAAGTGGATGAGCCGTGACGCGGTGATTCCGGGCCAGGCGGGCAATGAGAATAGACGGGTGTAAAGCTTTGATGAAAACAGGAAAAAGAAAAAAAGAGGGAAATCTCTACCCTGGATCTCTGACCAGGAAAATCGCGGCGATCATTATTTCCCTAGTGGCAGGAGCCCTTATCCTCTGCTGGGTGCTGAACAATACGTTCCTCGAAAAATACTATGTGTTAAATAAGCAGAATACCTTGCTGGAGGGCTTCCTGCAGATCGATTCTGCCAGCGAGAATGGAAAGCTGTCCAGCGGCGAGTTTGACGTGGACTTTGACAATCTCTGCGCCAACGGGAATATAACGGTGATGATCATCAGCCCGGACGGAACGATCGTGAGGTCTTCCGTGAATAACACGCAAAAAATGTGGCGCGAGTTTATGGATATCATTTTTGAGGGTCAGGAGAGGGATACAAGCGTCTTGACCCAGAGCGACAATTACATGATGCTGATGCAGCGGGATGCCCAGCTCTCCTCGGAATATTTGGTACTGTACGGGGCGCTCTCCAACGGAAACCTGATCCTGATGCGCTCGGCGCTAGAGAGCATCCGTGAGAGCGTAAAAATAAGCAACCGTTTTCTGGGCGTGGTGGGGATATGCTCCATTATCATCAGCGCGGCTGCGATCATCTTCGCATCCCGGGAGATTACCATGCCCCTGCTGGAGCTGACCGATATTTCCAAGCGGATGGCAGGGCTTGATTTTGAGGCCAAATACCAGCCCAAAGCGAAACGGAAGAACGAGATAGATGAGCTGGGGGAGCATATGAATGAGCTATCCCACACGCTGGAGCGGACGATTTCCGAATTAAAAAGCGCCAACAATCAGCTTCAGCTGGATATTGAACAGAAAACGCGCATTGATGAGATGCGCAGGGAGTTCCTCTCCAATGTATCGCACGAGCTAAAGACGCCCCTGGCTCTGATACAGGGGTATGCGGAGGGGTTGAAGGAATGCATCAACGAGGATGCGCAGAGCAGGGATTTTTACTGTGAAGTCATCATGGATGAGGCGGATAAAATGAACCGCATGGTCAAGAAGATCCTGACGCTGAACCAGCTGGAGTCCGGCGGCGAGGCCATTACCATGGAGCGGTTCGATCTGACAGAGCTGATACAGGGAGTCGTGAACGCCTCGTATATCCTTTTGGGGCAAAAAGGGATAAAACTGACTTTTTCGGAGGACGGTTCGCTCTATGTGTGGGCGGATGAGTTTAAAGTCGAGGAGGTAGTGACAAATTACCTGAGCAATGCCATCCACTATGCCGAGGGAGAAAAAAGGATCGATATCAGCTGCAGGCAGCTAGAGGGCAAGGTGCGGGTCTGCGTATTCAATACGGGGGCACCCATTCCTGAGGCGGAGCTTGAAAATATCTGGATGAAATTCTATAAAGTGGATAAAGCGCGGACGAGGGAATATGGAGGAAGCGGCATAGGGCTTTCCATTGTCAAAGCCATTATGGATTCCTTCCATCAAAAGTGCGGGGTTGAAAATTACAGGGACGGAGTGGAGTTTTGGTTTGAACTGGAAACAAGAAACCTCTGAGAGAAATATGGCATGGAATGAGATTTTCTGTTGCTATATTTTCTGAAAAATGCTAACATAGATATAGTTTAAGGATTGTTTGCGAGGATACCTATGAAGATGTCAAAGATCAAAGCAATAACAGTGCTGGCCGTCATGGCTGTCCTGTCAGGCGGATGCGGCGCGGCTCCCTACACACTGACAGAAAGTGAGGAGAATCTTATCGTCCACTACGCTGCCCATGTGGTGGCAAAATTCAATACAGATCAGGAAAAAGGGCTTACCTATGTAAAGCCGGATGCGGAAGAGGAGACGGAATCGGAGACGGAGGAACGCGCGCCGGAGACGGAGGGCGCGCAGGGACTGCCCGCAGCGCCGCAGGGCGGGGCAGAGGCGGAGGCTGTTCCCGGGGAGCCGGCGGTTTCCTTAGGCGATATTTTTGGAAACGGGAATCTTTCCATATCCTGCACGAACGCCCGCGTTACCCCGCATTATGCGGAAAATTCCTATTATTCCGTGGATGCGGAGCCGGGCAAGACCTATCTGGTACTGGATTTTGAGATCACAAACAGCGGTCCGCAGGAGGAGACGATTGACTGCCTGGCGCGGAAGCCTTATTTCCAGGTAGAGATAGAGGGCGGCAGGAAAATCACCTCGGAACTGACGCTGCTGATGGAAGATTTTTCCGCTTATCAGGCGGAAATCCCGGCGGGGCAGACGCAGTATGCCGTTTTATTGTTCCAGATACCGGATACCTACACAGAGGTGCCGGATTTTACGCTGAGCATCAGCGTTGATGAGGAAACGCATCAGATTGCTCTGTAAAATGGATATCTGGATGCCTGGATGATGAAATGCGCGATGCTTCTTATGAAAACACATTGTATAGGATACACGGGAGGAGAGAGAAATGGACACAAATATACTTTTAGAGTCGGGAACAAATGAGCTGGAGGTTCTGGAGTTTACGCTGGGCAGCAACCATTACGGGATCAATGTTGCGAAGATCAGAGAGATTTTAAATTATCAGCCGATCACTCCAGTGCCTAATTCCCACCCTAGTATCGAAGGTATTTTTATGCCCCGCGACACGATGATAACAGTCGTAAATCTCAAACGGTGCCTGGGAATGCCGGAACAGGGAGCGGGAAATGGATTGTTTATCATCACCAATTTCAATAAGTTAAACATTGCGTTTCATGTGGATACCGTGTTAGGGATCCACCGCGTATCCTGGGAATCCATCATCAAACCGGATTCTACGATCAATGCGCAGGATAACAGCGCATCCACAGGCGTCATTAAACTGAATGATAAGCTGATCATCATACTGGATTTTGAAAAGATCGTGACGGACATCAGCCCGGAGATAGGATTGAAAGTTTCTGATGTGGATAAGCTGCCGGAGCGCGAGCGGCGCGATTCGCCCATTATGATCGTGGAGGACTCCCCGCTGCTTAGCAAATTGATTACAGAATGCTTAAATAAGGCTGGCTACACCAATCTGATCGTCACTATGAACGGCCAGGAAGCCTGGGATAAACTGGTGGAGTTCAGGAGAGAGGGAACGGTACGGGACAAGGTGCATTGCATCATAACCGATATAGAGATGCCGCTGATGGACGGACACCGCCTGACGAAGCTGGTGAAATCCGACGAAGTAATGAAAAAGATACCTATGATAATTTTCTCCTCTCTGGTAAATGAGGAAATGAGGCTGAAAGGAGAGAAATTAGGAGCGGACGTGCAGCTGACAAAACCGGAAATCGGAAATCTTGTATCAGCCCTTGATGACCTGATCGATAAAAGCAGGGCTTAAGATGGAGAGAGAGAAGGGGATGTGATGACCTATCACATCCCCCGTTAAGTTATAGATGATGGAGGTGCGGAATGGGCAATTCAGAGGATTACTTAAACGATCCGTTTTTAGAAAGCATTGACGATATCGTAAACAGTGCAAAAGAAGAGGGGAAGAGTGAAAAAGACGGCGGGGCTTCCGGCGGAGATGAGGCGGAAACCGGCTTTTTGGAGATGGATCCCTTAGAAGCGCTGGTGAATGAGATTTCTTCCACGGAGGGGGAGGAAGAGGAGAGCCTGGTGGATAGCAATCAGGATCTGATGGCGCTGCTCCGCTCTGAGGAGGGGCTTTCTGATATAGGGGACCTCTTAGATGCGGGGGAGGAAGACGAGACATTTAATGATACCGTATTTCAAAACTATGCAGAGCTGGAGATGGGAGATCCCGGGACGGAGAGAGAGACCGCGGCAGAAGCGCCCGGTGAGGAACTCTCCGGTGAGGACGCCTCTGGAGAGGAGGATGCTTCCGGGAAATCGGAGAAAAAAGCGAAGAAACCGGGATTCTTCGCGAGGCTGAAAAAACTCCTGTTCGGGGAAGAGGACGAGGAGGAATCTGAACAGAAGACGGAGAAAGATTCCGATGCGCAGGGCATGGAAGAGATTTCGGATGATGGATTTGCCATTTTCCGCGCTTCCGACCAAGAGGAGGAGATCGGGGCAGAGGCAGCGCCCTCCCCGGAGGAGGAAGCGGCAAGGAAAAAAGAAGAGAAAAAGGCCGCAAAGGCAAAAAAGAAAGAAGAAAGACAAAAAAAGAAACAGGAAAAGAAGCAGGAAAAGAAAGAGCAGAAAGCGAAAAAACAAAAACAGGCAAAGCCAAAAAAGGTAAAAGCGCCCAAAGAGAAAGATAACACGCCGCCCCTGCCGAAGGTGCCGGTATTTCTGGTTTTTGCCATGGCAGCCTCCTTTTTCGCGCTCATTATCATTGCCACAAATCTGCTGGGATACTCCAACAGCTTCGCGCAGGCGGAAGATGCTTACAGCAGGGGGGATTATGAGCTGGCCTACCAGCAGGTCGCGGGCATGGAGGTCAAAGAGGCGGATTTAGAGGAATATGAGAAATACAAAATCGCCGCCACCATTTCCGGGGAATACCGCGCATATGAGAGCCTGATGCAGGGCGGGATATATGATATGGCGCTGGATTCCCTCGTCCGCACCCTTGGGAGATGCGAGAAATATTATCCAGACGCGGAGGCTTATGGATGCGCCGGTGTGGTGGACAGCCTGAAAGCGGAGGCGGTCAATGCCCTGTCCATATTTGGCATGAACGAAGAGGCGGCGATGGCGCTCTATCATACAGAGGAGCGCGGTGAATATTCCAGACAAATATATGATATCTTAAAGGCGGCAGGATTAGAAAAGGCGGAGGAAGAATGATAGCGATCGTCGATTATGGCGCAGGCAATCTGAAAAGCGTGCAGAAAGCGCTGCTTTCCCTGGGGCAGGAATGCGCCGTTACGAGGGATTTTAAGGAAATCCTGTGCGCGGATAAGGTCATTTTGCCGGGAGTGGGATCTTTCGGAGAAGCGATGGCGCAGCTGAAAAAATATGAATTAGATAAAGTGATCTGCGAAGTGGCGGAAACAGGGATCCCTTTCCTTGGGATCTGCCTGGGGCTGCAGCTCCTTTTTGAGGGGAGCGAGGAGAGCGGCGGCGTAGAGGGTCTGAACCTGTTAAAGGGAAGCATCTTGCGGATACCGGAGAAAGAGGGGTTAAAGATCCCGCACATCGGCTGGAATTCCCTGGAGATACGCAGAAGCGGCAGGCTGTTTGCGGGACTGCGGGGGCAGCCTTATGTGTACTTTGTGCATTCCTATTATCTGAAAGCGGAGGAGGAAGCGATCGTAACGGCGGTCACAGAGTACGGCGTGGCCATCCATGCTTCCGTTGAGAAAGGAAACCTATGCGCATGCCAGTTCCATCCGGAAAAAAGCAGCGCGGCGGGGCTGCGGATCCTAAAAAACTTTGCGGACTGCCAAGGGGCAGAAGATCCGCGGAAATAGAGAGGGTTTTCTATGTTTACCAAGAGGATTATCCCCTGCTTGGATGTGGACAATGGGCGGGTGGTAAAAGGAGTTCATTTTGTAAATCTGCGGGATGCCGGCGATCCGGTGGAGATTGCGGAGGCTTATGATAAGGCAGGGGCGGATGAGCTGGTCTTTCTGGATATCACAGCCACTTCCGACCAGAGGGACACCGTGGCGGACATGGTGCGGAAAGTGGCGGAGCGGGTATTCATACCGTTTACGGTGGGGGGCGGAATCCGCACCGTAGAAGATTTCAGGGCTTTGCTGCGGGAGGGGGCGGATAAGATTTCCATCAATTCCTCCGCCATCCGCCGTCCAGAGCTGATCAGCGAAGCGGCGGATAAATTCGGCAGCCAATGCGTCGTGGTGGCGATTGATGCCAGGAAACGGGCAGACGGCTCCGGCTGGAATATTTATAAAAACGGCGGGAGGATCGATGCGGGAATGGACGCTGTGGAATGGGCAATGCGGGCAGAGCGGCTGGGAGCGGGAGAAATCCTTCTTACCAGCATGGACTGTGACGGCACAAAAGAGGGATATGACGTGGAACTGACCAGACAGATCGCGGAGCGTGTTTCCATTCCGGTGATCGCTTCCGGCGGGGCTGGCAGGCCGGAGCATTTTTACGAAGCCTTGACCGAGGGAAAGGCGGATGCGGTCCTGGCGGCTTCCCTCTTCCATTACAAAGAACTGGAGATCGGTGACTTAAAGGAATATCTGGCGGCGCGGGGGGTTTCAGTCAGGAGAGCCTGAAACCGGCGCGGCAGGGAGGATGACGATGGCGATGATTGCAAATGATTGGCTGCCCGCGGTACAGGGGGAATTTAAAAAGCCATATTACAAAGAACTGTTTGAATTCGTAAAAGAGGAATATAGCCGGGCGGTGATCTATCCGCCGGCGGATGATATCTTTAATGCGATGCACTTCACGCCCTTGAGCAGGGTAAAGGTATTGATCCTGGGGCAGGACCCCTATCACAATGCCAATCAGGCGCATGGACTGAGCTTTTCCGTGCCGCCCTCCCAAAAGGAGATACCGCCTTCCCTGCAGAATATTTATAAGGAGCTGCGGGACGACCTGGGATGCGAGATACCAGACAACGGGTATCTGAAAAAATGGGCAGACCAGGGAGTGCTGCTGTTAAACACGGTGCTTACCGTCCGGGCGCATCAGGCAAACTCTCATCAGGGAAAAGGCTGGGAACAGTTCACAGATGCCATCATCCGGGCAGTGAATGCGCAGGATAGGCCCATTGTCTATATGCTCTGGGGCAGGCCTGCCCAAACGAAGATCCCGATGCTGACAAATCCAAAGCATCTGATCTTAAAAGCGCCCCATCCAAGCCCTCTGTCGGCACACAGGGGATTCTTTGGATGCAGGCATTTCAGCCAGGCAAATGAATTTTTAAAAAGCCATGGGGCAGAGCCGATTGACTGGCAGATAGAAAATCTGCCCGAACGGGCGGCGGGAGAAAAAAGCCGCCCATAAATGAGGAGTGCCCGGACACCTTTGCAGATATCCGGGCCATTATGAAAAAATCTATCAAGCATATGATGAAGAATTATCTGAAGGAATGGGATGGCTGACTGCTTTCCCCATATCTTTAGTGTAGCAGAAATATATGAACAGAATATGAACACAATCTGAATTTTTTCTTTTTTTTGGGTATAATCACGGTATCACAGTGTAAATTTTTGGGATTTTTAGTAAAAAACACAAAACCAGCCTCTCCACGATGACAGAGGAAAGGGCTGGCGTGATGCGTTTTGCCGCTGCGGAGGCCGTTGTTTTTCTTGAAATCCTGCCGGAAATGGAATACAATGAGAGAAAGATCGAGTGCGTGAATATAGAAGGGAGAAAACTTATGGAACATCATAACCCGCTGCCCGCGGAAGCTTCCAACGGTCAGAAATTTATCACGATTGGTGAAATCATGCTGCGGCTGACGCCGCCAAGCTATGAAAAGATCCGCATGGCAACAAATTTTGAAGCCAGTTACGGAGGAAGCGAAGCGAATATCGCGTTGGCTCTTGCAAACTTAGGGGTGGACAGTACGTTTTTCAGCGTCGTTCCCAATAACAGCCTCGGAAAGAGCGCGGTGCGTATGCTAAGAAGCAATGATGTGCATTGCACGCCGGTGATATTCAGCACGCCGGAGGAGACGCCCACCCACCGGCTGGGCAGCTATTATCTGGAGTCCGGCTACGGCATCCGCCCGAGCAAGGTGATTTATGACAGAAAGAACAGCGCCTTTGCGGAATACGATTATAAGAACTTAGATGTAAACGCGCTGCTGGACGGCTTTACCTGGCTGCATTTAAGCGGCATCACGCCGGCATTGTCAAAAAGCTGCCGCAAGCTCGTCATGGACTGCCTTAAGGCGGCAAAGGAGAAAGGGATTACCGTAAGCTTCGACGGAAATTTCCGCAGCAAGCTCTGGACATGGGAGGAGGCGAGGGACTTCTGCACAGAATGCCTGCCCTATGTGGATGTGCTTCTCGGCATTGAGCCTTATCACATCTGGAAAGATGAAAGCGACCACAGCAAGGGAGATGTGAAAGATGGCATTCCGCTGCAGCCAAGCTATGAGCAGCAGGATGAGGTGTTCCAGGCATTTGTGGAGAAGTATCCGAACTTAAAATGCATTGCCCGCCATGTCCGCTATGCCCACAGCGGGAGCGAGAACAGCCTAAAGGCGTATCTCTGGTATGAGCAGCATACGTTTGAGAGCAAGCTGTTTACATTCAACATCTTAGACCGGGTCGGCGGAGGAGACGCGTTTGCCAGCGGGCTGATTTACGCCATGATGCATAATTATAAACCTATGGATATGGTAAACTTTGCTGTCGCCAGCAGCGTGATCAAACATACCATCCGTGGCGATGCCAATATCACAGATGACGTGAGCAGCATCCAGAATCTGATGAATATGAACTATGACATCAAACGGTAAAGCAGGCAGTAACGAGGGTGTCTCCCGGATTTTGAGGGACGCCCTTTTTCTCACGGAGGAAGGAGGCGGCAATGGCAGGAAAAAAAGTAGTGGTCGGAATGTCGGGAGGCGTGGATTCCTCTGTGGCGGCGTATCTTTTGAAACGGGAAGGGTATGAGGTTATCGGTGTAACCATGCAGATCTGGCAGGATGAGGACGAGTTTGCCCAGGAGGAGAACGGCGGATGCTGCGGCTTAAGCGCCGTAGATGATGCCAGGAGGGTGGCGGAGCGGCTGGAAATCCCCTACTATGTGATGAATTTTAAACAGGAATTTAAAGAGCATGTCATGGATTATTTCACGGAAGAATATCTGCGGGGAAGGACCCCGAATCCCTGCATCGCCTGCAACCGCTATGTGAAATGGGAGGCATTGCTCAACCGCAGCCTGAAAATAGGAGCGGATTACATTGCCACCGGACACTATGCCCGGGTAGAACAGTTAAAGAACGGCAGATATGCCGTCAAAACCTCTGTGACAGCGGAGAAAGACCAGACCTATGCCCTCTATAATCTGACCCAGGAGCAGCTTTCCCGCACCCTGATGCCGGTGGGAGCCTACCGGAAAGAGGAGATACGGGAGATCGCGGACAGGATCGGACTGATGGTGGCGCATAAAAAAGACAGCCAGGAGATCTGTTTTATCCCGGATCACGACTATGCAGGATTTATAGAGAGGGAATGCGGGAAAGAAGCGCAGCCGGGGAATTTTGTGTCTGCTGACGGGAAAGTCTTAGGAACCCACAGGGGGATCGCGCATTATACCATCGGGCAGCGGAAAGGACTCGGCATCGCCTTGGGATATCCGGTCTTTGTGACAGAGATCAGGCCGGAGACAAACGAGGTGGTATTAGGCAGCAATGAAGATGTATTTTCCAGGGAGCTTTACGCGGATCATCTGAACTTTATGGCGCTGCCGGAAATAAAAGATAACATGGTCTTAAAAGCGAAAATCCGGTATTCCCATGAGGGAAGCCTCTGCAAGGCCGTCCGGACCGGAGAGGATGAGTTGCGCTGTGAATTTTTAGAGCCTGTGCGGGCAGTGACGCCGGGACAGGCGGTGGTGCTGTATGACGGAGACTATGTGGCGGGCGGAGGAGTGATATCGGCAGGAGGAATGAGATGACAAGAGAAGAATTTCGGGCTTTTACGGAACAGAGGATCCTATTATTAGACGGAGCTACAGGGACAAACTTGCAGAGAGCGGGAATGCCGGCAGGCGTCTGCCCGGAACAGTGGATCTTAGAAAATCCCCAGGCGCTCCTTACCCTGCAGAAACGCTATGTGGAAGCGGGGACCGACATTTTGTTCGCTCCCACTTTTACCGCAAACCGCATCAAATTAGAAGAGTATGGCCTGCAGGGAAGAGTAAAAGAGATGAACCGGAGGCTCGTAAGGCTGTCGAGGGAAGCGGCGGGAGGAAAAGCGCTGGTAGCCGGAGATCTCACAATGACCGGGGAGCAGCTGTATCCTCTGGGCGAGCTTTTGTTTGAAGATCTGGTAGATGTCTACAAGGAACAGGCAGAGGCGATCCTCGAAGCCGGGGCGGACTTATTTGTGGTGGAGACGATGATGAGTCTGCAGGAGTGCCGCGCTGCCCTTCTGGCGGTCCGGGAACTCTGCGATCTGCCAGCCATGATATCCCTCACTTACAACGAAGACGGCAGGACCCTCTACGGCACAGACCCTGCCACCGCCGTGACGGTGCTGCAGAGCCTTGGAGCGGATGCGGTGGGGCTGAATTGCTCCACAGGGCCGGATGCCATGCTAGAGCCGGTAAAGCAAATGGCGGAACATGCCATCATTCCCCTGCTGGCAAAACCCAACGCGGGGATGCCGGAGCTGGTGGACGGCAGGACAGCATTCCGTGTAAGCCCCGGAGAATTTGCCGAAGCGGGAAAACGGCTGGTGGAGGCAGGCGCGGGGATCCTCGGCGGATGCTGCGGCACGACTCCGGAGCATATCCGCGCTTTAAAAGAGGCGGTCAGGGAAATGGAGCAAAGAAAGCCTCTCACGGAGAAAAGGCGGGCGCTGGCCTCAGAGCGCAGGCTGGTGGAAATCCAGTTGGACGGCAATTTCATGGTGATCGGAGAGCGCATCAATCCTACGGGGAAGAAGAACCTGCAGGCAGAGCTGAAAGAGGGGTCTCTGAATCTGGTACGCGAGATGGCGTTAGAACAGGAAGAAAACGGAGCGCAGATTTTAGATCTCAATATGGGCATGAATGGCATTGACGAGAAAGAAATGATGCTGCGCGCCATCTATGAAGTGACCACTACGGTGGACTGCCCGCTTTGCATCGATTCCAGCCATGTGGACATCATCGAGGCTGCGCTCAGGATTTATCCGGGACGTGCGCTGATCAATTCCATTTCCATGGAAAAAGAGAAAATGGAGCGGCTGCTTCCCATCGCAAAAAAATACGGGGCCATGTTTATCCTGCTGCCCTTGTCTGACAAGGGGCTGCCCAAAGATGCCGCGGAGAAGCACGGCATTATCTCCGCCGTCTTAGAGGAGGCGCTCCGCATTGGAATGACAAAAGAAGACATCGTGGTGGACGGGCTGGTGGCTGCCGTCGGGGCGGAGCCCAAAGCGGCGCTGGCGTGTTTCGAGACGTTCTCCTATTGCAAAAACCAACTGGGACTGCCTACCGTCTGCGGCCTTTCAAACATTTCCTTTGGCCTGCCGGAGCGCGCCTATGTGAACACGGCGTTCCTTACGATGGCAATCGCAAAGGGGCTTACGATGGCGATCGCGAACCCCTCCCAGGAGCTTTTGATGAATGCGGCGTTTGCTTCGGATATGCTGCTCAACAAAGCGGGGAGCGACATCCGCTATATCGAGCGGATGGATTTCCTGGCGGAAAAACATGCGGGCATGGAGCAGGTAACGGTCCGCGGGGCGCGCGCGGCCGCTCCGTCCCAGAGGGAGGGGCAGATCCAAAAGCAGGCAAGCGGCGTGTACCAAGCGGTGCTAAAGGGCGGCAAAGAGCATATTTTAGATGAGGTAAAGGCGCTGCTCGCGCAGGGAGAGCAGCCGGAGGCCGTCATCAACGGACACCTCATACCCGCGATCAACGAGGTGGGGGAACTGTTTGAGAAGAAAAAATACTTCCTGCCGCAGCTGATCTCCTCGGCGAACACGATGAAAACCGCGATTGAGTACTTAGAACCCATGCTAGAGCGCGGCAGCGGCGAAGCAATGGCGTCCATTGTGGTGGCGACGGTAGAGGGAGACATTCATGACATCGGGAAAAACCTGGTCGTGCTGATGCTCAAAAATTACGGTTACCATGTGATAGACCTTGGAAAAGATGTGCCGGCGGAGAAGATCATAGACGCCGCCGAGAAAGAGAAAGCGAAGATCATCGGCTTGTCCGCGCTGATGACCACCACCATGATGCGGATGAAAGAGGTGGTAGATCTGGCAAGGGAGAGGGGCTGTTCTTGCAAAATCGTCATCGGAGGCGCTGCCATTACGGAGAGTTTCGCGGAAGAGATCGGTGCGGACGGATATTCCAGGGACGCGGCGGAGTGCGTGAAATTGGTGGAACGCCTGCTGGCAGAGACGGCGCGGCAAAGCGGCCGTTGAGCCGCGCCATGCGCAATCCCGCGCTCT
>CAZAMD010000015.1:0-5909 GCA_964486485.1 uncultured Roseburia sp.
ATGCATACCACCCTATGCTTGTCACGCTTTCCGGCAGATCAATGCCCGTCAGGCTACTGCATCCTGAAAATGCAGACCTCCCTATAGCCGTTACACTTTGGGGAAGATTAACATTTATGAGATTAACACAACCCTGAAATGCACTATTTTCAATGTTCGCCACACTCTTTGGTATCGTTACACTTGTCAGGCTGCTACAATTTTTAAATGCTTGACTGCCGATGCTTGTCACTTCCTTGCCATCAATCTCGCTAGGTATCACCAGATCCCCGGTCTTATCCCCGTTAAACCCGGTGATCTCGATACTCCCGCCATCCAGCTCTTGATAAGTAAATGCTTCCTCTGGGGTTTGTGCAATCGTTATTGCCGAATCCCGCTGCGCTGAAATTTTCCCTGTCCCTGCTTCCGATTCCCACTCTTCCGTAGTTACGGCTTCCGGCACATCATATGCCGCCGCATCTGCCTGCGCCCCGGAAACATGCCAGGCGCTGCCCAAGGTGATGGCTGCCGCAAGGACGCATACCCGCGCCAGCCGCTTGTTCTCATTCTTCTCCATGACTGGATCTCCTCCTATGAAACTCATTTTTCTCTTTTCCGCGCTGCCCTCTGCGTATCCGCGTGAAAGCGAATCATACGAAAACCCACACTTGCACGCTTTTTTCTCATTTTTGCAGACATTACCGCAGTTTTATATAGTTTAAATCATATTCCATGCGATTGTCAACATGATTTTCTCTTATAAAAGGATTCTATTGCGTGATTTTCGCTTTTATTTGGAAATCCGCCATTCTCTCCGCTCAAAGAATGACGCTTTTTGCGGAAAAGGGCCGTGGCGGCATGACAGCAGGGCAGGGTTTCGAGCGGACGCAAAAAAACCCGGAAGGATTTTTGTTTCCTGCCGGATTTCTTATTAAAACTTATCTCGGTCATCCAGTATCCGCATCGTTCTGATCTGCTTTGTGAGGTACTGAACGGTTATAAGCTATGTTTCTTTTATCTCAAGGTATTCTTCGATCAGTTTGTCTAGTTCTGTGCTTTTTTGATAGTAGCTATCAAATTCATCTCTCTGCAAAAGTGATTTGTCCAGTTCTGCTCTGACGGACTCGATTTTTCTTTTCAGTTGTGTCGTTCCTTCCATTTGAAGCCTCCTCATCGTTAGTTCTTTCCACAGCGAAGAAGATCACAATCACTCTGTTTCTTGCTTCATAAGAATGAATCGTAAACAGCATACCTCCTTAAACATTGTTAACCTTATGTTGATTTACATTTTACTTCATAATTTGTCAAAAAGCAAACAAAACTGTATCTTACCAATCCCCATTTTTCGACAAAATCCTAAGAATGCTTCAATAACCTCTCCCTGCGCTTTTCTGCCAGTACCTCAAGCACTCCTAGCAATGCCTTATGGTTCACGGAGATGATGTGCTGGATGTCTCCCATCACGTCGTGGTGTTTTCCCAGGTAATCCTTATGGGTGTCCTCGATGAACGCGCATAAGGATTCCGCGTTGTGGAACTTCTCTTCCCGGTTTTTGGAAAAGGCTTCCGTCAGCTTCCCGACTTCCCCGCTCTTGATATAGCTGCGCAGGCCATGTTTCAGCTTTTCTTCGTAAAAACAGTGATCCTTTAATCCGCCCGGATATATTTTATTGTGAGGGAAGGTAAAATAATCCGCCAGATAATGGCTGACCTGACCTAAATCCAGATAATATTTCTTTCCCCTCTTTTCCATTGCCTTCTCGCCCTCCGAGAGCCTTTCGATAAACTTTTTCACATGGGGGAAAGTGCCTGTCATCTCATGCTTTTTGTAGAAAAAAGACGGCTTTATGTCCGGCAGGATACTTCCTAGATAAAAAGAAAACTTGTGCTTTTTCAGGCCTTCATCACCTATACTGTGTACCATATACCTTGCAAGCGAAATGTGTGATTTTTTCCTCATAATAACCTCCGAATGCGTTCTTGCATAAAAACTTCCTTATAATTCGCATTATACGGCGAAATAATGAGAATTGCAAGTTAATTTTGTATGAACTTATGTTAACTTATGTTAACTAAATATTATGGATGGCTGCCGGAAAAGATACAGGAAGGAGGATGTCCTGGAAAACATCCTCCCGCACCGTTTCTCTGCCCGCGCGCTCACAGATGCGCCGCCCTGCTATTTACAGAGGCAAAAGCTCGAACACTCTGTCTCTATGCAGCTGCATGCGCTCTTTCCCGCGATCCCGATGTGATCCGCGCCGCATTTATGGTCTTCGTTAAATTCGCATTTGCAGGCATCGCAGAACACTTCGGTCTCTTCGGACGGGCTTCCCGCGGCCTGATCCACAACACCGCCTGTCTGCTCCGTAAAGCTGGCGCAGCAAGTCTCTTTGTTGTTTTCCGCGCTTTTTCCCTTTACTTCGATATCTCCCCTGCAGCAGCATTTGTCCTCATTATATACACAGTTGGACGCAACGCAATTTAAGTTGGTCATGCTAACTCTCCTTTCCGGTGTGCTTTCCTAACATCAGCTTTTGTCTTTATGCCGTGTCATGGATAGTATGCCACCGGAAAAGAAAATTATTTTTTATCCGCATGAGAAAGGGACGGATTTTATGGGATTTTTTTCCAATAACATTTTTCCGTGAATTTTTGCTTTTTCGCTGAAGTTCTATTTCGCTTCTTCCTGAGGGAGCTCTGTTCTGATTTCCTTGGTGCGGATTTCCTTACAGATCTCTTCGATGAACTGTGAGAGCGGCCTGCTTCCCTCATCTCCCAGAAAGCGGCTTCTCACGGATACGGTGCGGTCCGCCTCCTCCTGCTGTCCGACCACCAACAGATACGGCAGCTTATCCAGCCTTGCCTCGCGGATTTTAAAGCCGATCTTCTCCGAGCGGTTATCCACGGCGGCGTCAATGCCATTTGCTTTCAATTCTTTTAAGACCTCCCGGGCGTATGCTTCGTATTTGTCGGAAATCGGCAGCACGCGCACCTGTTCCGGGCAGAGCCATGTAGGGAATTTTCCCGCGTATTTCTCTATCAGCCATGCCAGCGTCCTCTCATAACATCCCATGGAGGTTCTGTGGATGATGTAGGGGCGGACTTTCTCTCCATTCTGGTCGATATAATACATATCAAAATTTTCCGCAATGGCGCAGTCTAACTGGATCGTGATCATGGTATCTTCCTTTCCGTAGACGTTCTTCGCCTGAATGTCGATTTTCGGCCCGTAGAAAGCGGCCTCGCCGTCAGCCTCCACAAAGTCAAGCCCCTTTTCCCTTAAGACTTCGCGGAGCGCCTCCTGCGCCGTGTTCCAGTAAGTCTCATCCCCAAGGTATTTTTTCTTATTCTGCGGATCCCACTTGGAAAGGCGGTAGGTAACCTCCCCCTCCAATCCCAGTGTTTTCAGCACATGGTAGGCAAGGTCAACGCAGCCTTTCAGCTCCTCTTCCGCCTGATCCGGGCGGATCACCAGATGGCCCTCGGAAATCGTAAACTGGCGCACACGGGTCAGTCCGTGCATCTCTCCGGAATCCTCGCTGCGGAACAGGGTGGAGGTTTCGCTCATGCGGTATGGAAGGTCGCGATAGGATTTCTGGCTGTTTTTGTAGATATAATACTGGAAGGGGCAGGTCATCGGACGGAGCGCAAGCACTTCTTTCCCCTCCTCCTCGTCTCCCAGGACAAACATTCCCTCTTTGTAGTGATCCCAGTGCCCGGATATCTTATAGAGGTCGCTCTTAGCCATAAACGGCGTTCTGGTGCGGACATAGCCCCACTCGTTGTCCTCTAAATCCTCGATCCATCTCTGGAGTTTCATGATCATCTTTGTCCCCTTTGGAGTAAACAGAGGCAGCCCCTGACCAACGACATCTACGGTGGTAAACAATCCCATTTCACGGCCAAGCCTGTTATGGTCACGGCGTTTTGCATCCTCCATGCGCTCTAAGTGCGCCGATAAATCTTCTTTTTTATTGTAGGCAGTGCCGTAAATTCTCTGCAGGCGCGCTTTTTCGGAATCGCCTCTCCAGTATGCCATGGAGGAGGAGGTCAGTTTAAACGCCTTGATGCCTTTCGTGTTCCAAAGATGAGGGCCGGCGCAGAGATCCACAAAACCGCCCTGGTCATAGAAGGAAATTTCCGCTCCCTCCGGCAGATCTTCTATCAATTCCACTTTGAAAGGCTCATTTCTCTCCCTCATAAACGCGATCGCCTCTTCTCTCGGAAGTGTAAATCTTTTTAATTCATGACCTTCTTTTATGATTTTTTTCATCTCTGCTTCCAGATGGTCCAGATCCTCCCTGGAAAACGGCGCCGCATCAAAGTCATAGTAGAAGCCGTCTTCAATCGCCGGTCCGATCGCCACTTTCGCATCGGGAAAGAGCCGTTTGACCGCCTGGGCTAACACATGGGACGCGGTGTGGCGGACGACTTTCAGTCCCTCCGGGTCATTGGCAGTGATGATGTTTAACGCGCAGTCCTCCTGCAATTGCGTGCGCAGATCCAGGATCCTGCCATCCACTTCCCCGGCACACGCCGCCCGCGCGAGGCCTTCGCTGATGTCTTTTGCGATCTCATAGATGGTTTTCGCTCCGCTGTACTCTCTGACGGAGCCGTCTTTCAATGTAATCTTCATAGTCTCCTCCCGTTTCATAAAATATGTTTCGCGTTCGCGCGCATCCTGACAGCGCCAGCAAGGATGCCGGCGATCCAGAAGAATTTCCCATAACGCAGAAATCCCTGACAGGATATCACTCTCTGTCAGGGACGATAAATATCTTACCGCGGTTCCACCCGGATTTATTTTCATCCTGCCATATCCCGCAGGATAAAAACCTCTCTTTGATGATAACGGCATCACCGGACCGGATTAGGGTCTCTCCGAGGTGGTTTTCCACCGCTTCCTAACAGGACGCTTGCAGCGCTCCTAATGGCGTCCCTCTCTGGGTTATTTCACGGTTTACTCTTCTCGTCAGCGATTTTGATGATATTTTTTATTGTAATACCGATCGGACTGTCTGTAAAGTCTTTTTTTCTGCCTATCTGCCGCAGCAATGCTTGTACTTCTTGCCGCTTCCGCAGGGGCAGGGATCGTTGCGCCCTACCTTTTTGCCCACGACGACAGTTCCTGATTTTTTCTGCTCCAGATATAGCTTTTTCCTGGTTTCCTGATCGAAAATCGCATCCCACTGAGGCAGCTCATACAGCCAGTCCGCCTTTGCCTCCACCATGTTTTTGTATAATTTTTCTTTATCAAAAGCAAGGCTTACTTCCGTATCCTCCTCCATCGTCTCAATGGGGTTTGGCTGCAGAAGGCTGTCATTGATTCCGTCTAAAAATCCCGTCATCTCCATGACGGACAGGCCGTATTGTTCCGCCAGATCCCTGACCGTCCCCTCCACTTTTTCGTCAGGAGCTGCCAGAAGCTTTTCATAGACGCCTTTCTCTAAAAGGAAGTATCTCTGCCAAAACCTCTGCAGTTCCTCTTTGCTCACTTTTTCGTTATAGGCAATTTTCTGCCACTGTTCTAACAATGCCATAGTTACGTTCCTCAACTCCCATGTATATTATAGTCGCACATATATGCGTTTATTCATTATACCAAATTTGCTCCGGTTTTTCAAAATGTTTTTTTACTGCGTTCCAAGGCGCAGCAAAATCTATCGTTTCATTGAACAATCTCAGCAAAAAACCACACTCTTCCTCGTTCTGACCGTTTGTTTGCTACTTTTTCACGATCCATCGTCCGTTCCTATTCGTTCCCTCTCTGATAAGCACGCCTTCTTGCTGTAATTCTTTTATATCAGACTGCACTTGCTTTCTGCTCAGGTGCAGCAGATTTGTGAGCCTCACTTGTGTCATGGCAGGATTTTGCTCCAATAACCCAAGTATTTCCCTCTTTCTTTCGGCTCCTTTTCGGCTCCTTTT